>CAJQNM010000322.1 GCA_905479665.1 uncultured Saprospiraceae bacterium | reverse complement strand
TTCACTTGGGCGCATCGCGGAGCTCTCACCTGATAAAATCTGGGTATCGCTCGATGGTCAAGACTCCGGTCCTCTGATCGAAGTGGAACGCATGGAATGGGAGATCGTCCGCTATTCGCCACAGCTGCAAGCTGGACATATTGAGACCCTGATTGCCGGGACTTTTACCCAATTTCCCTTGCGACTAGCCTGGGCCATCACAGTTCATAAAAGTCAAGGTAAAACCTTTGACCAGGTTATTATTGATTTGCAGGGAGGGGCATTCGAGCATGGTCAAACATACGTGGCGCTCTCCCGTTGCAGATCACTGCAAGGCATCATTCTCAATCATCCGGTACGCTACCAAGATGTTTTGATCGATGAACGCATTATTGACTTTCAGCGCGATTTGTGCCGATAATTGTTTTTGAAATCATCCTTTTCTTGAGTAATTTCCAATCCACCATACAATTGGAAAAAAATGGCTACGAAACGTAAACGACGCAGAGAGAAAAGCCTTCGGGAGCAACAGCGGAAATTTTTCATAATTGTGGCCATTGTTACTTTGGTCCTGTGCGCCTTATTGTATCTTTTCTATCGAAGTTCACTTTAATCAATAGACGACTAGTAGACTGGCCCACTGAAAATGATTGAGCAAGTCTACTCGCGTCACTAATCTGTTTAGATATGAGAAATGGTTCTTGGCAGTATCTATTGCCGGTCATTGTGCTGTACATATGCTCTTGCCAGCCGGCAGAGAAACCAGCCACAGAAGAAGGTGTCGAAATCGTAGAAGGTGAAATTCAGGTCGTTGACGACTTTGAAGTAGATAGCATCTATGATCCCGGCAACTCGGGTCATGGCTCTTGGGTGGCCCTAGCAGAGGGAGACAACGGGATATTTTATGCAGGTGACCAATTTGGAGGCCTCTACCAATTTAAGATGCCTCCTGTTGGCGAGACTTTAGATTCACTTCAAGTAGACAGCATTCCACTGGATATTGGCTACGCCAACGGCCTGCTATGGGCATTTAATAGTCTATACGTATCCGTAAATCGATCCTGGCGAGGTAAAAATGTGACCATGGCAAGTGGCATATACCGCCTTACCGATACCAATGCAGACGGCGTCCTTGATGACAAAAAAATGCTCCTGAAGCTTAATGGTGGCGGTGAGCACGGACCGCACAGCATGCTGGTGAGTCCTGATGGAGAACAGATCTATTTTATTGCCGGAAATCACACTGATATTCCCAAGGTAGTTTCGAGCAATAGTCGCTTACCCAACAACTGGCAAGAAGACAATTTGCTACCACCATATCTGGATGCAAGAGGACATGCCAATCACATCAAGGCACCCGGAGGATGGATTGCAAAATTCGATCCCGATGGGACGAACTGGGAGTTGATGGCGGCAGGTTTTCGGAATCCATTTGATTTTGGATTTAACGCGGATGGAGAGCTCTTGGCTTTTGATGCAGACATGGAGTGGGACATCGGGATGCCGTGGTATCGGCCCATCCGCATCAATCATGTCACCTCAGGTGCCGAGTTTGGCTGGCGCACTGGAACGGGAAAATGGCGCCCCTACCATCTCGATAACCTAGGTTCGGTGGTTGATCTTGGGCAGGGATCACCGACAGCTGTTGTGATGGGAAAAGATCTAAATTTTGCCAGTAAATACCGCAACGGACTATTTGCTTTTGATTGGAGTTTTGGGACTTGTTACTACGTAGACATGAAGGCTTCAGGGAGCAGCTACCAAGGAACCAAAGAAGAATTTTTATCGGGAGTCCCCCTCCCTCTCACCGATGCAATCGCAGGCTCCGATGGCCACTTATATTTTGCCACTGGCGGTCGCAGACTGGCATCTAATTTATATCGAGTACGATATACGGGTTCAGAGAGCACCGAGCCTATGGCCAGTACAGATGCGCAATCCAATGAGCTGCGTGCATTGCGAAAAAGCCTCGAAGCTTTTCATAAAAAGGCCGGAAGTGGAGCGATTGATGCGGCCTGGGCTCAACTCGATCACTCAGATCGGGAGATTCGCTATGCTGCTCGACTGGTTCTGGAGCATCAGCCGGTGGCAAGTTGGCAGGCACGCTTTTTTGCTGAAACCAATCCGACTAAGATCATTTATGGAGGTCTTGCCCTGGCTCGCAGTGATGCGAAGGGGACCCGTGATCGGCTTCTCAAGAAGCTCCTCGCTTTGTCTAAAGACCAATTCGAGACAAACACCGACGCACTGCGCACCACGGCCATCGTACTAGGGCGCCTGGGTGATCCCAAAGGGGCACTAAAGCAAAACCTAATGGATCGCCTCAATGGTGCATTTCCAAATGACAATGATCGTGTGAATAAAGAATTGGCTGCAATTCTCATTCATCTTGGTGACCCGAGAGCCACGGCAAAAAGTGTGGATTTATTGGAAGTCTACACCCATGAGAAAACCGGCGACAATCCAGCACTTATTTCAAGTGAGGTGGCAGGGAGAAGCGAGCAATATGGTCCTGCCATTTTGGATGTTATGAAATATACACCTCCCAGTGACGCGATATTTTACGGCATTGCTTTGAGCCATGCTACAGCAGGTTGGGATAAAGAACTTCGAAGCAGATACTTCACCTGGTTTTATGATGTGATGAGCGCCAAAGGTGGTCTTAGCTTTAAAGCCACCATGGAAAATGCACGGGTCAAGGCCATGTCCTTCGTACCCGAAGCAGAAAAAGCCGAGTTTGAAGAACTCTCAGGAGTCTACTCCCCTACTCCAGATTTGGCAAACCTCCCTCAGCCAGAAGGCCCTGGCAAGGCGTACAATGTTCACCAACTCATGAATGTTGCCCGCAGTGCCTTGAAAGATTACAAGGGTGAATATGCGGCAGGCAAGCGCATGTATGCAGCCGCACTCTGCGAATCTTGCCATCGCATGAATGGCGAAGGAGGGATCAATGGTCCAGATTTGAGCAACATCAATACGCGATTCAAGATTAACGATATCATGGGAGCTGTCTTTGCTCCCCATGATGAGATTTCAGATCAATATGCCTTTACCCTCTTTGAGCGTAAAGATGGATCGAAAATCGCTGGTCGTATTGCTTCTGAAACGGACGATGTGATAACCATCATGCCAAATCCCTACACCAGTGCACTAAAAGTGGAATTGGCAAAAAGTGACATCGCAAGTCAAGGGCCCTCGCCCATGTCGCCGATGCCTCCGGGTCTGATGAATCGACTGAATGAAAAAGAAATCGGCGATCTGGTCGCTTTCCTGATGGCTGGAGGGAATGAAAATCACAAAATATACGGCGGCACAGTAGAGACACCGGAAGCAGATTGATGCGTAAATCACGATGATGCAAAAGACCTTCTTGCAAGGCATGACGGTAGGTCTTGTCCTGCTGATTTCTGCCAGTTGTCAAGTAAAACAGGCCCAAGAGACCATGCCTAATGTTGTGTACATTTTGACCAATGATCTGGGTTATGGATCCCTATTGCTTCTTAGAAAATGACCGCTTGACGGCTTTGCCTACTGATTATACACCTGGTACTGATCTAGACAAAGGCTACGCAGGGGCCTTCTGGCGCGCCGGTCTGGTGAGCCCTGGTTTTGAGTTCGATCAGGTCTTGCCCACTTTTCGCAAGAAAGCCATTGGTTTTATAGAAAAGGCTGCCCAGCAAGAGGATCCTTTTTTCCTGTATCTGCCTCTCGCTGCTCCGCACACTCCCTGGGTTCCGACCGAGCGATATGAGGGTCGATCCGGCGCTGATGC
>CAJQNM010000321.1 GCA_905479665.1 uncultured Saprospiraceae bacterium | reverse complement strand
CGTGTATGATTTTATGTTGAGCTACGACAGGAGTGCTCTTCTTTTACTTTCGCCGGATGGCAAAGTCACAACATATGATCTAAGTCGTAGAGAATTCAGAGACGCATATTTTGTAAATATGTCTGCCGTGCAGTTCTTTGCCCACGTAGACGAAAACACACTTGCATTTTATTCACGCTATGAGAATGATAGACTTACCCTATATTCTAAAACGAAAAGAAAGATTGTCGGACGTTATTTGACGACTGATCCTGAGCTTATGGACCGACTGAGTTTTTCGCATCCAACTCCGTTTTTCTACGAAGAGCTAGACAATGGGTCCATGTATTTAAAAATGTGTGACCCTATCAATGGGCATATTTATGCCATTGGACCTACCGGCATCAGAAAAGATCGCAAGTTATCATTTAACGAATCTTCTTTTGATCTCTCTTCGGTGCCACAAGAATCATCGCAGGACATACAGTTCTTAAGAAAGTATCTAACTGAGGAAGACCTTTGCTGGCCAGTCTATGGCATTTATGAGACACCTAATTTATTCTGGTTCTCCGTCACGAAGGGTCAAAGGATGGCTCGTACAGTTATTCTCAATAAAATCTCTGGAGGGTACAAATTGTATGATTTTCCATTTGAATATTTTTTTGATCCCGTAGTTTCTAGACAGGGTAATATTCTATATGGTTGCTTTAGGGACCCTGACTATTTTCTAGATTACATGCAAGACGAATCTAACTGCACTACTAGGCAAATTGAAAAGTTGATTGATTCAAGCGTTGTTATATTTGTAAAGTATAATCTAGAAGATTTCCTTGAGTAGTTCGGGGCCGTTACACTGACTTTCTACGCACGACACGGTAGTTATTTGTAAATTTCTTAACTTTATAAATATCTAAATAATGTTTTTCAAATTTCCACTATTACGATTTGCTGTATTTGGGTTCTTCCTTTTTGGCATATTTTACAACCTTAATGCACCTTATTCGCTTTCCAATCAGAATTCCAGCCAGGATAAGATATCACTACTGGACCGAAGTTTGACCCAATCCGCTGCACATGCTGAAATCACCTGTAACGATGAAGGATACTTAGTATGTTGCTCCGTACAGGTATATACAGGTGACTGTTGGTCTGGTTGTCCGGCGAATTATAGAACTGATTGCTATCACGACGAAACTACCTGGAATAGTGACTGTTGATCGTGTCCTTGCGTACTTTGCTAAATGCGGGACATTGTTTGATTTTTTTAAGACAATGACGGCGACTTTGATATGTCTAATGGGGGTGCATTGTACTGATGCACCTGCATTAGCAGATCGAAGTTCATCTACCTTGGACTTCACTTCTACATCTTTAATCAACGACAATAACGTGACTGTTGAGATTGTAAAAGTTGTTGATTTGGAGGTCACATCCAGGGCACTGCTCCATACCGATGGGTCAAATATGTGCTTTACAGACTCTACAATATGGATAGTGAATAACGCAGGAAATGAGGTGCTGGTCTATCATCAATCCGGCTCATTTATCCATAAACTGGCTGATCATGGCAGGGGTCCAGGTGAGTTTGAAAAGATCCACACCATTTCGATTGACGAGGAATCTGGGCAGTTGGTGCTCTACGACGGAATACAAAGAAAGATCATGCTTTACTCTCTTGAACAAGGCACGTTCGAAGGAGAAATTCTTCTCAACGATAATTGTACGGGGGCTTACGCAGTTCCAAAGTCAAATGACCTCGTCCTCCAAAGTCCGTTTGGGAGTAGTGAGTATATGTATACATATGTTAAAGATAGGGATATGTCAGTTCTCGAACCCTTCGCAAGAAAAAATTGGAGAGACATTAGATTTACAGGACATCCTCTAACCACACACAAGGATATCTTATTTGCGATGGATCCTTTTAATTCGCTGATTTTCAGGGTATCTACTAAGATGATCGAATCGCAAATTGTTTTGCTAGACAATCCACATCCGTCACCAGATGAAGTGTCAGGTGATCCTGTTATAGAATGGGGTATTTCTGATGGCACTAGAAAATACGATCTTCTGAACTCTTATAGAGAGACTGATAATCATAGATTTGCATTTATTTCCAGTAGAGAATTGGGAAGTTGGGATATGCGAGTGCAATGTAAGAAGTCAGGGAAAGTTTATTCAAAGTCATCTATTTCAGCTAATACACCATTTGCAAAACATTTGCCATTGATCCCCGGGCATTCTACATCTTCTAATATTAGTGTTTGCATGTTAACTGAAGGTCTCATCAGACGACTAATGAATATTGACGTTCAAGATATCAATCATCCAGATCTTCCGGAGTGGAGAATCGACGATAATCCACGACTTGTGTTTTATGAAGTGAGCTCATTCTGATGATTGAAAGAACTCAAATTTCTAGAGATAGAGGGCCGCTGTATTTAGGCGTCTTGCGAAATATGCGGAATATAGGTCAGTTAACAGTTTGTTGACGAAGAAACCCATTGCGGTGGGTACATATGATGGTTTTGCCAATCTTGGTACTTACAATTTGATCACAGGAAAGACAAAGTCACTCGGCTCATGTGACTTCGGCTACCGCTTAGTCCATGTGAGGCCAGATAGAATCTATGCGATTAGATATGGCATGAATCAAGGCCCAGCAGTTGTGGAAATACGAGGTGAGCACGAGAAAGTAATTTATAGGAATAAGCAACTTACTACAAATTTAGATGTATCTCAGGTATATCTTGGTAATTCGCATGTTCCTGCCTTTCTTATAGTAGATCAAGGTCACGAGGTGACCAAAGCGATCATTAAAGTGCACGGGGGGCCCCGTCTTCAAGAGAAACCATATTGGTCTGCAAAGCATGAATTATTGACACAACGAGGGCAAGCAATCTTGGCCATTAACTACAGGGGGTCTTCAGGGTATGGTCGTTCATTTGAAAAACTAGGTAGTATACAAAGCCAAATTAGGGATTTGCAAAGTGCAATCAGCTATCTCAGTATAAATCACGATTTATCATCGAGGGATATTGCAATTTGGTCGGAGAGCTATGCTGCAAACCTGTTTTGGAGTTAATAAAAAACGAACCCAGTCTTGACTCTGATCTTCACTTCTCATCCCCTATTTTTGGTGCCCAGGAATTATCTGATCTCTTGAATATGTAAAAAAGTCAGCATTATCTGCATCTGAATATCTGCAAAATACCACCAAATCCTGATATGGTCGATAACCGGTGACTCCCCTTTTCTTGCCCACTCACATATCAGATTTCGACCACTCAACAAATCGGCCTCAAAGGTATCCAGCTGACTGTCCATAAACTCGTAATATTATAGGAAGTAGAACCAATGATCGGCAACAGCGCAGTTCTATTCGAGGATATGAAGCCTAAGAATTTGAATCGCGGAAGAATTGACTTCCGCGATTTAATTAATTGAATGGAGCTTCTACTTACTAACACCTCAATTCTCAGTTAGGGTCTCTTGAATAAATCTGGGAATTTAAGACTAAATGCATGCAATCAAGCCAAACTGGCAAACTACATTTACTTATCTTAGATCTAATTTTCTAGAGAACCATGCAATTCTATCGAATCACTGTCGCAATTACATTACTCTGCATCGTAGTTCTTCCCACGTGCGACCATACGACACAGGACGCACACAGGGAAAATTCAAGCAACAAGTTCTTCAAGGAAAGTTTTGCCGCTGACTCAACAATTCGCATCGATATTGATCTTGTTTCTGACACAACTTTTTTCGAGGAAATGTTTTTAGTTACGGAGGTAATTCCACTTGAACTTAACAAGAATTCCTCTCTTGGAAACCCAAGAGAAGCATGGTTTATTGATCAACATTTTTTTATCACCGACTATTCTCGTGGAGCAGTTTTCATATTTGACTCCCAGGGCAATTTTATTGAAAAAATTGACAATTTTGGCAGGGGTCCTACTGAATTACAAGCGCTTACAAGTATCTCTTACAATATTTTCACCGGCAACTTGGAGCTACTTGATAGTAGATCCAGGAGAACTCTACAGTATGATCTAGAAACTGGGCTACATCCAGGAAGATCAATGCCAACCCACCTTGCTCCTAGCAAACACATTGCCTTAACCCCCACCCTAAGCGCTGTATACAGTAAATCATCATGGGACTATAGATTAAAATACTATGACCACAAACGCAGCAAGATAATTGGCGAATTCTTAGAAATCAAACCCATTGCAAGGAGCATTCCCTACCACCTCAGCCACCCCTTGATAATTGATGGCACCGAAG
>CAJQNM010000320.1 GCA_905479665.1 uncultured Saprospiraceae bacterium | reverse complement strand
CATAGATTTCAAATTCATCAAAAATTAAATTCCCGGTATTTTCTTCACCCTGCCAGACAACGAAATATTCATTGTCTATTGCGTTGTAGGCAACACTGGGATCGAAGGCATCAAAGTCAGCATTTCCGGTGGGGCCCATGTCCGAGATGAGGAACTGTTTCAGTGGTGATTGCAGGTCTAGGAGTTGGCCGAAAATCTCTAACTCTCCGTTCGCACCTGTGTCTTCACCTCCCCAGACGCTTAAGAACTGACCCGTGGTCTCATTGTATGCGATGTCCACTCCTTTTACAGTAAAGTTTGCATTGCCGGGAGGGCCAATTTCGCTGATGCGAAATCCATTGGACAACTGATCGAGACCTGAGGCATCGACGATCTGTCCGTAGACTTCGATCTCATTGAGACCACCCACCCGGTCATTTGCATCCCAGATGACAACATATTTGTTCTCAATGGCGCTATAGCTGACTGATGGAAAGTTTTCTAGGCTAGATGGAGTGAAGTCTTGATCGCTGATTTGAAAATCATTTTCGCCGATTTGGTTTCCGTCAGCATCCAACAGCTGACCATATATTTCTGGGCCTGCACCATTGTTGTCATTACCAAGCCACACCACCAGGTATTCATTGTCTTGCGTATTGTAGTCGACTTGCGCGGCTAGCGCATCAAACTGGTCTTGTCCATCATTGGCCATATCACTGATCCTGAAGTCACTCCCTATTTCATTGCCGAGATTATCCAAGAGTTGGCCATATATTTCTAGTTCGTTATTTACCAAACCCCCTGTTTTGGCATCCCCATCCCAGACGACCAGATATTCATTATCCGGACTGTTGTGTACCACTGCAGGCCTGTGCGCATCAAACTCGTTGTTCAATTCTTCTTGGTTGCTAATTTTAAAGTCATCGACAACGACATCAGCTGTTGCATCTATGATTTGACCAAATATTTCCAGTTTATTTTGAAACTCCACGCCTGACCAAACGATGAGGTACTCGTCATTGGTGGAGTTGGATGTGACTTTGGGATCCGTTGCGATTTTGTTTGGAAAACTTTGACTGATCTGAAAATTATTTCCTACAGGCTGACCTAGGTTGTCAACGAATTGCCCCCAGATTTCGAATTCGCCGTTCGTGGTATTATCGCCTCGCCAGACTACCAGATAGTTATTGGCAGCAGCATTGTGGGCGACATCCACGTGCCCGCCATCAAAATTAGCATTTCCCGTACCACCCATGAAGCTGATGCGGATATGGTTTGAATCTATAGTGCCATCCGCTTCAACCAATTGGCTGAAGACTTCTAGTTCGCCATTGACCAAGCCCCCTACATTATCATCTGCTTCCCAAACGACGAGGTATTGGTCATCTGAACTATTGTAAGCGACTGCAGGATCGCTTGCATCGAGATTCACATTTCCATTGGGACCCATGAAACTAATCCGAAAATCATCGGGTCCGATCTCTGGGTCAATAGTGACCGGGAAGGTCGCTGATGCTAAGGCTTCTTCTTCGATGTGGATGCGTGTCTTGCGATCAGATACTTCGAAGCTGGCCTCGATCTCTGTGCCAGTCGCATCATAGACATAAAGCTCGCCGAGTCGGATGCTTCCTTGGTCGTTCGCCCAGAGCCAGTGGTCATCTTTTTTCTGAAAGGCTCCTTCGGAAAGGATGTTGCCTTCAATGGTGATGTACTTTTCTTTTGGCATGGTGGCGATGATGAACTGCTGCTCGATGCTGCGGCCATGAAAGAGGTAGCGCTCGGTGAGATTGCCACGGGCGTAGTCGACGTATTCGCAGGTTGATGTATCGTACAGTACCGGGGTGCTCAGTACAGCGTCTGTATTATTGATAGAAGTAAGCGACCAAGACCAGACCATTTTATTATTTGTCGGACTCATGGATACCGCCTTCTCCGAAAAGTGGCTTTTAAAGGAGGGGTTGGATAGCCAGACGCCGTCTGCTTTTTGACTGCTGCGATTCATCGCCTTGGTGATGGAGGATTGGACAGAAGTGGGTGTGGAGTCAAAATCTATTTGACCGTCTGTGATATTTTGGGCGTTGGGCAGCCCGATGATGGTGAGTGAGAAAAGAATGAAAGACAGGACTTTTATGATTCGACGCATGATGCAGGAATTTGTACAAAGTTAGCGCGGGCCGACGACGGCTTTAGGTACGAATCCGCCAAAAGCTAGTACAATTACGCCATTTTCAATTTTTAAGAGCTTTAGTAGATATTATCACTTTATTTATTTTGACGAATATTTTCTCAACAAGTAAGCAAATGAATTATTGGAGCCTGAAATTCGATTTAATTGTCCATAGATTTCAAATTCGTCATTTAGGCCTTCCTCTTCTCCCGCCCAGACCGCCAGAAAATTACCTTCCACAATATTCAGAACCACATGTACATTATTCACCTCAAAACCAATTTTGCCTGCAACACCCATCTCACTTATTCGGAAATCATCGATAAAAAGTGGAAATCCTTTCGGGTCTATAAACTGGCCCCATGCTTCATCTTCATTATTATTGCCTTCTCGATCAACTGCCTCCCAAACCACTAAGTACCTATTGTTGAGCTGATCATGTGCGATGGATGGTCTTTCTGCAAAAAATCCGTTATTGTTGTCAGTTCCTACTTCAGTAATTCTAAAATCATTCTCACCAACTTCCTCTCCACCTGAGGATAGCCGTTGCCCATAAATCTCAAAAGCACTATTGACACTTTGATTATTATCGTCTCCCTGCCAGACCACCAAGTATTCATTTTCGATTGAGTTGTAGGTGATAGCCGCATTTGTAGCATCAAAAAGATCATTGCCATCTGGACCCATTACACTGATCTTGAAATCACTACACCGGCCCGGTCTCTGCCCCCAGGTTGGTAATCAATTGACCAAATATTTCTAGTTCATTTACTGCCAAGGAGTCTATAGTGTCTTCTCCAGACCACACAACCAAATAGTTATTATCTACACTATTGTAGGCAACAGCCGGCGTAGAGGCATCAAAATTAACGTTGCCCTCTGGTCCCATCGTAGAGATGCGAAAATCGTCCGGGCCGATCTCTGGGTCGATCGTCACAGGGAAGGTCGCTGATGCCAATGCTTCTTCTTCTACGGAAATCGCCGTATGATCTAGACAAACCTCGAAAGTGGCTGCTACTTCTGCGCCCGTCGCATCGTAGACATAGAGCTCTTTTAGTTGCCAATGCCAGACAAGGTCGTTGCCTCGCGGACTTATGGAAACGGACGATTTAGTAAAGTGAGATTTGAAGTATGGATTCGATAAGTGGACTTCATCTGCTCGCTGGCGAGCTTGATTGAGCACTTTAGTCAGGCTGGTTTGGACTTCGGCTGGTGTTGATTCAAGATTTATTTGGCCGTCCGTCACTTCCTGGGCATTTAGCAATACTCTGGAAAGAAGAAATAGAGCAATAGTGAGAAGAAGATGGGTACTAGTTTTGAAGGATTGCATAAGATAGACGTTTTAACAAAGATCGCCGACACCCATCACGGTACGTAGCACGTTTCCGCCAATTACTTGGACATTTCCGCCAAATGGAGTGTGATGGATTTACACTAATTATGACTTGAAATGGCGGATTTGTGCTAGTGGGGCTTTTTACAAAGGTGTCGCTCCGCTGGAGCTCGGTCTACCCCTGCTTGTCCGGTTTACAAGGTGTCGCTCTGATGGAGCTCTGCCTATCCTCCCTTTTCTCATATATAAGCTGCCCCGCCGATGGAGCACTTTCTTCTCGGCAGGGCAAAACCCACGCTGGCTTCGGAGCGACCCTTTACAAGCTCCAGAGGAGCGGCACCTGTCTACGAGAGGGGTATTGATAATGAACGCATCTAAATCTGTTTACCAAGCCCGAGAGCTTGCCAGGATCTCATCCTTCCATGCGTCCCGAACTTAGAAAGGTGCGGCTCCGAGGTCAAAGTACTTTCGAAATTAGAAAGTTGGTATGCTCGGCAAAAAATAATGGAATATTTAGGAGGTCTTCAGTCAGTTTCAAGTTTAAATTGGAGATTCTGACCCTCAACGCCGGGTGGTGTAATTCCTTATATACAGCAAGACTTTTTGCCTTTGTTGCGCTACCAGATTTCACTTCTATTGGAATAATATTGTTCACCTCTGAAATTATGAAATCGACTTCGGCCCGACCTTGCGATGTCCAGTAATAAGGAGGCCATCCCATTTCTTTTTTCAATGCAGTACAGACATAGTTTTCCGCGAGCGCTCCTTTAAACTCAGTAAATAATTCATCACCTATGGCAAATACTCTAGGATCAAGTCTTGCCAAGCGAATAAGAATGCCTGTTTCAAAAACATACAGCTTGAAGACTGAGAAATCTTCATATGCTTTCAATGGTAATCCCACTTTTTTTAAGCGACTTACTTGATAGCATAAACCAGCTTCGCAAAGCCATCGGATGGCTTTTTCAAACTCCTTTGCCCGTGCTCCTTTTCTTATGACGCCATAAATGAATTTTTTATTTTCCGAAGAAAGTTGAGCAGGCAAAACATCCCAAGTTTGTTTTATTTTTGATGTGTATATCAGGTAGCTCTTCATCAAAATATTTTAAATGCAGTCAAAGCACCTCTGCATTCTTGTATTTCGTCCAGTAGTAGAAGCGCTCTTTCTGGCAGGATCTTTTTTCCATGGAACAAGCTTAAATTGTCTAAGATGGACTTCGGGTCCTTGTTTCCTTCAAAAAAAGAATGTGCTTCTATATCCTTTTCTAAATTGATGTAGAGAACGTCTTCATATTCATTGGCACCAAACGCCTTTAAGATCGTGGTCTTACCTATCTGTCTGGCTCTCATCAGCAAGAGGGGCTTTCGCCCTTCCTTTATTTTCCAAGCTGCTAACTTGCTATATATGTCTCTTCGGAATTTGATCATTCAATACAAAAAATGTAAAAATACAACAATATACGTGCATATAAATGTAAAATGAGTTGATATGTGGTGCATATTTTCGTAATACATGATGATTAATTTAGTCTAAATAGCAGATATTCAACCATATAGGTGGATCTTATGCATGGTAGCATGGTAGTATACAGTAAAACTAATAGACTATTCCACTTCTTTATTGATCAAAGCCATCCAATCAAAATCACAGACAAAGCGTCTAAGCTCCACTTCAAAATCAGGCAAAAGATTAGTCTCATTGTTAGAATGATGGATTTGTGCTAGTCGCCTATTTTTTGAAATCAGCAATTAGATGGAGTACTCTTCTTCGATCAAAGCAATGCTCGCAGCCACAATCACCTTAATTTCTTCCATGGATAGTAGGAGAAGTTCATTCATCCTTCTCATGCGCTTGAGCATCATCAAATAGGCTCGGTCTTTTTGCAACCCCTCAATATCGATTGCTTGCATACGACCCTGGTCCTCTTGAAAACTCCAATCATCGAAATAGATCAAACCCATGTCGAGGGCGTTACTGCAGAGCGTGTAGTAGTTCAGGTGTAGCCTTTCAAACTCGGGATAGGCAATATCGTAGAGATAGATAATATACCTCCGAATTTGATCGGATGATATCCGATTTAAACCAAATGCTTTTAA
>CAJQNM010000319.1 GCA_905479665.1 uncultured Saprospiraceae bacterium | reverse complement strand
TAACTATGGCTTAAATAGCCCCTATAGAGCAGATCCTGAGCAACCCATCATTTTGTATTATGAAGACTTTGATCAAAATGGCGCCATCGACCCCATCCTTGCTGTTTCAGAAAATGGCAAACAATATCCATACGTAGCGCGCGATGACTTGATCCAACAATTGCCCATGCTGAAAAAGAACTTTACTTCATACCTCAATTATGCGCAAACAGATATGTCTCAGATTTTGAGTCGATTGCCAGAGGCAAAAACTGACACCATCGAAACCCTCCACTCGGTTTTACTTGATCTAGATGGACAAAGCTTAAATGAATGGAAGATGCCAGCAGAGGTACAGTCAGCTCCCATTTATGCCATTGAATCATTCGATTTCGATTTTGACGGAGATCAAGATATTCTTATGGCCGGCAACAATTCTTACAATCGAGTTAAGACAGGTGAAATTGATGCAAATTATGGTGTCCTGCTAGAAAACCAGGGTGATCTGACTTTTAAGGCAGTGAGTCCCATGCGCACTGGCATCAACATTCGTGGTGACGTGAGAAGTCTCAATTATCTACCTATCCTTGGCCGTGGATATCTCATATTTGGAATAAATAACGGACAAATCAAATGCTTTGAACAAGAGCGCAAAGATCAAGTTTATAATTAAGGGACATCCCTGCCACTGCTCCCTGCAATGGGAGTCCTCTAAGATTTAAGATTCCTGTGATTCAATCTTTGACAAAGCTTATTTTTTCAATTTCCTCCTCCGCTAACACTCGATCGAAAACGGCCACACCATCCAGGTAAAGTTGAGAGCCATGCTCCAGTTCTTCAGAGGCCAAACCAAGAGCTCTCCCAAAGGTAAATGGTGCCCCTTCTTCATACGGCTTCTTAATGGTATCTCCAACTATTTTCCATTCCTGGTCCTCCATCAGGGATAAATGTGTCACTATGGTATCTCCATATTGCATGTGACTAAGGTGGTCAAACACATGCCAGGTCGTATCTGCGATGAGAATGTGCAGTGGTCTACGTAATATCGAAGAATCACGCCTTCTAATATCGAAATACAAATCAATGGAGTCGGATCTAGCTTGATGCGGAAGCCAGTGATATTGTATTCTATGATGTTCCAGATCAATCGTCAGACTATGCTCTTTGACCTTCGACTGAGTCAGGTCGTAGCCAAAATATTTGATCGTAAAATAGTCAGGGCTAAAAATGGGGCCCTTAAACACCAATGGATTGGTACTTTGCACATGATCGAGCTTAAAAACATCTTTGGTCACTGGATCTGTCAGTGCCAGCTTGGTCGCCTTTCCGTTGAGATATGCCAACACACGATCATGCTCGCCATCGTATGACATGGCCATGCAAACCCATTCATCATTGTCAAATGGAGCACCATCAATGGCTCGGATTCTTGCATACTGGGCTCCTGCTACCCGAGATTGAGGATAACTGGCGGCTCCGGTCTGTGAGACGTGCGCGATGACACCTTTTTGATTGAAGAGTCCTGCAAAAAGAGCTATTTGGCGACGGCCCATGTATTTATGCCAACCGCCTTCGTCCCAGATACCAGCAACCATATGCCTTGCTCCAGAAAATTTGGTCCAAGCCAACAATGTGAAGGATTGATCTCCATGTATGTTGAGTCGACTATCTTCAAATGAATCACGTGGGATGGCACCATAATTATGCCCCTGATTAAATTTCACCGCTCGACCAAAGGGACCACTATGATCCCAAAGAATTGCTGACATGCTATCTTGATAGGGCCAATTTGCTGCGGTATAGTTTTGATCATCTCCAATTTGCTTAAAATAGATCGGAAATGAATGCTCGAGCTCCACAAGATTTACCATTGGGCCTTTCGTTTCAGGTTCGAAATCCCAAAAGGCGATCAGACCATCTGTTTTGAGAACTTGAGACTTTTTCTCCTCGAAAGTCTGCTCCTGTGTGTTCTGACAGCCGTTTAGCAATAACGCGAAGGGCAGGCATACTAAGATGATGGTTCGACAAAATCGGCTACCCAACGCTCTCTCATCAGCACCAGCAAACTCGTTCATGTTTGACTCTTTGCAGTGGCTCAAGACCTAAGTTTAAGATAATTAAAGAGAACCCTAATGACTCTATTTGTGGGAATGATCGCAGGGGAAAAGAACATGTTAGCAACCGAAGTAGGGTTTTTAGAGTTCCCTTAACGACGACAGTGTCACGAATGCTTAAATTATTAAAAAGGACTGTCAAAGAATTCAATCAGAATATTAGCGGACCATTTTTCGATTTCACAGGAATCTTTGAACCAGCTATATAAACTGAAGCACGAAGTAAATAGAAAATTCAAAAACGCTTCTACATCTCCCAGCCTCCTCGCACACTCTCCTCAATAAACCGCTCCGCCTCGGGCAATCCTCGTGCCTTCATATTTTCGGCATCCCAGTCGATCATCGCACCTCCTAGACGCAGTGATAAGACACCTAGCAGAGTGATCTCCGTGAGGTGAGCTCCATATTCAAAATTTGAGCTCGCTTGTGGCCCGCCCTTGATTGCATCAATCCAGTCACGGTGGTGTCCATTGCTCGCAGCTAGCGTGGTCGGTACTTCGGTGGGTCGCAGCTCTTCGGGATAGATGCGCACGTAGTCTTTCCCACCAAATACCATGATCCCTTTGCTGCCGATGTACATCTCGCCACGAGAGGTGAGCTTTTCGCTAGTTGGCAATAAATCGGGCCGACGGGGTTGCAATCCTCCCGAATACCAGTTTAGCCGGATGTCGGGTTTGCCGTCCTTGCCAGCAAATTCGTAATATCCGATCTCTCCATAGGGGGTGAGTAACTCGCTGTTTTTGCCTGCGGGTCTCACCTGAATTTTGGAGGGTAGAGGTAAATCCAAACCCCAAGTTGCTGCATCCATGTCGTGGCAACCAAAATCACCGAGGGCTCCGAGACCAAAGTCCCAGTAGTCTCTCCAAGTGACAGGTGCATATGTCTCGTGAAAGGGACGATCTGCGCGAGGACCCAACCACAGGTCCCAATTAAGTCCCTTGGGGATCGGTGTGGCTTCGGTGGGCACCCCTTCTAGATAATTATTCCAACGAGTCGCAGGAACCCAGGCATGGATTTCTTGGATGTCGCCAATGACACCAGCCCGCAGATGTTCTACTCCATCACGCAGGTCGCCACTGCTGTGCCGTTGATTGCCCATTTGTGTAGCTACTCCCGTTTCGCGTGCTACTTCAGAGACTCTTCTGGCCTCCCAAATATTGTGGGTCAATGGTTTTTCGCAATACACATGTTTGCCAGCCTGCATAGATTTTATCGAGACATATGCATGAGTGTGATCAGGCGTCGCACATAGGATGGCGTCTAGCTCACTTTCCTCAGCCAGCATTTTTTCAAAATCCTCGTATTCCGAAATCTTGGGAGCGTCAGGTCTTTCTTCCTCAATCATTTGGCGGACCGGGCCGCGACCGGCTTTCGATCTATAGTAGAAATTTGCCAGATCCCAATATTCTGCTGGATCGGCCAGAGCAGAAATTTGTACATCGTCTTCCTTGAGCAGCTCGATGATGTTTTTGCGACCGCGACCGCCTACCCCAACGATGCCCACATTTACTTTGTCACTCGGTGCAACAAATCCGCGACCCAACACATGGCGCGGTACAATGAAAAATCCCGCTGTGGCTGCGGTACCTGCTTGCAAAAATTTACGTCGGCTAGTCATCTATACTGTGTTTCTCAAGTAGTGAAAGTAATCTTGCAACGGAAAAATACGCAAAAGGGGATGTCTAATAACTCTATTTGGAATGTTAAAGCGAGAAAAAAGAGCATGCTCGCGATCAAAGTTGGGTTTTAGAAGTGCCCGCAGAGGAAGCTATTTCATGCAAGTGTCAAAAAATCGCAGGGTGTCTTTCAGGTGTTCCGCCCAGTAGCTCCATTCATGTTTTCCCGGATGTTCTGCATAGTGATGGTCAATCCCTGATGCGGTGAGATCGTGATGCAATTGGCGGTTGTACTCGATGAGTAGATCATCGCTGCCGCAATCAAAACGCACAGGTGGTAGATGCGCTTTATTTTTCCTCATCGTCTCTAGTATGCTCTGATCAGTGGGATGAATATCTTCAATCACCTCAGCTGTAAAGTGATGTGCTTGATTTAGGTGAGTAATTGCACTTAGGCCTGAAATACCAAGATATCGATTGGGATATTTTGCTCCGATCCGCATCGCTCCAAAACCACCCATCGAAAGCCCGGCGATGCATTGTTGCGTGGACTCTGCAGCTTGAGGAATAAGCAGCCGTACGGCATCCGGTACATCTTCGACTATCCATTTTTCGAAATCATATCCATGATGGTTTAGATAGAAAGATCCATCCTGCCACAGGCCATCTGAAGGCATCGCCAAGATCATCGGTTGGATCTCTCCAGACTCGATGAGTTGCCACGCAGTGAGGTGCGCAGCGCCACGCAGTGCCCAGGCCCATGAGCTGCCGTACACGCCATGCAGCAGCGTGACAATGGGAAGATTGGTTTGCTCTAGGCCAGGTGGTACAAATACATTTATGTCCCCACGGCCGGGAAGATTTGGTGTCTTTACCGTGATGCAGCGTAGGTTATTGCATTCGTAGTCGGGCGAGGAAAGCTGCGTAGTGGCAAAGCGACTCATCCGTTTTAGGTCGGATTAATTTGATTATTTATTTCATATGCCAACTCCAGGGCTTTGATGCCTTCCTTTAGACTCACGGCAGGTTGTGTATCGTTTAATATACAATCTCGGAATTTTTCCAATTCTAATTTAATGGCATTTACCTGCACACTTTCAGGCATCGAGATTGCAATTTTCTTGGTGCCCGTTGGTGTTTCCAGCTCCATAATATTATCGTCGCTGGTGATTGCATCCCCATCTTCAATCAATCGAATAATTTGGGCATTGCGCTCTAGGAAATCGAGGGCGATGTATGCGTTGGGCTGAAAAATTCTCATTTTTCGCATATTTTTTAGAGAGATGCGACTGGCCGTTACGTTGGCCACACAGCCATTGGCCCATTCGATGCGGGCATTCACGATATCTGCCGATGGACTTACAAGCGCAACCCCATTGGCACGTATGCTGGTTATTTCTGAATCCACCAATTTTAGGATAATATCCAGATCGTGGATCATTAGATCAAGCACGACCGAAACATCCGTGCCTCGTGGATTAAAATTGGCCAGCCGGTGTACCTCCAGAAAACGGGGATCCAGATCAATGTCTGCTATTGCCAGAAAGGCAGGATTAAACCGCTCAACATGGCCAATCTGTATGATGTTATGATGGACTTTCTGAATCGCCAATAATTCGTGTGCCTCTTCGGGAGTTGCAGTGACTGGTTTTTCAATAAATACATGCTTCTTCATTTGCATGGCCAGTGTAGCAATACTGGCATGCGTCGGGGTGGGGGAGACGATGTCAATCAAGTCTGCCCGAGCGAGCAATTCAGCCGAATCGCTGACTTGAAGGTGATTGGGGAGGTCTGCTGTGGCTGACGGATCAGGGTCGTATATTCCTACGAGTTCAAGGCCTTCGATTTCTTTGATACACTTGCGGTGTATTTTGCCTAAATGGCCGTGCCCAAAAATTCCAATTTTAAGTGACATTATTATTAGCGATAAAAGATAAATATTTTATATGCGCAGCATGAGAACAGATCCGGCGATAATGATTAATACAATTAGGATGGATGCCATTGTAATCGAGAATTTCACCCAATAGATGAATTTCAAAATATCTGCTGAAGAAGTGGGAAAGCGGGAGAGCACTTCTTTTTGCATTTTTTCACGATTAAAAAAATGACTCGCGTCAAACTCGACACCTTCACGTCTCAGACGTTGATAAATCGTAAGCACCTTCAGTCTAAAATAGAAATTGATGCAAAGCAAAGCAAGGAAAAGCCCAATGACCACAAAAATTGTAACGGTATAAAACTGCTCGCTCACTACATTTCCATTTTCTCCTTTAGATACGGCGCAGTGGCCGATTTTTTAATTCCCAACAAACCCTCCGGAGCTCCTTGATATATGAGCTCCCCGCCGGCATCTCCGCCTCCGGGCCCGAGATCGATCAGCCAGTCGGCACATTTGATTACTTCGAGGTTGTGTTCGACTACAACCACAGTATGTCCTTTTTCCACTAGTGCATTGAGTGCCTCCAGTAGTTTGTTGATATCATGAAAGTGAAGCCCAGTGGTCGGTTCGTCAAAGATGAAGAGAATATGCTCTTGCGAATTTTCCCGATTTAGATAGGACGCCAATTTCACCCTCTGGGCCTCCCCACCGGACAATGTGCTTGATGATTGTCCCAGTTTGATGTATCCTAGTCCGACATCAAAAAGCGGTCTTATTTTATTGACCACATCTTTTTGTGCTTCAAAAAAGTCGATGGCTTCTTCAATGGTGAGCTCAAGAATGTCGTAAATATTCTTTCCTTGGTATGTGACCTCAAGCACATCTTTCTTAAATTTTTGTCCCTTACAATCTTCGCAGGTGAGGCGCACATCGGCGAGAAACTGCATCTCCACAACGATTTGTCCATCTCCTTTGCAATGCTCACATCGGCCACCTTCTAC
>CAJQNM010000318.1 GCA_905479665.1 uncultured Saprospiraceae bacterium | reverse complement strand
ATGAGGTTGTTGTTGTTGGGTACGGTACCCGTAAAAAATCGCACAATACAGGTGCAATTGCTCAGGTAGGTGGCAGAGATGTCGCAGCGATTCAGGCGAGTCGCGTCGATGATGCCTTAGGAGGCAAGTTAGCAGGTGTCTTGATCCAAAATCAAAGCGGTGAACCAGGGGCAGACCCAAAGATCCAAATTAGAGCAGCATCATCCCTTTCTGGCAACTCAAGTCCGCTAATTGTCGTGGATGGGTACCCGATTTCTGGAAGTTTGGCCACTGTCAACCCAAATGACATTGAAAGTGTGGAGATCCTAAAAGATGCGGCCTCAGCGGCTATTTATGGATCTAGGGGAGCAAATGGAGTCATCCTGGTCACAACCAAAAAAGGGGAATCAGGCAAAGCCCAATTTAGCTACAATGGTTACGTCGGCACTTCAAAAAAGTATGTCAAGGACATTGAAATGCTTAAAACAGCTTCAGAATGGGCCGATGATTTACAAACAAGTGCTTATGACCTTTCTGAAGTGGATCCAAGACTAGTGGACTATCGGATCAATGCCTACAGAAATGCTCCTGACGTGGTGAGCATGGAAGATTGGCTTTTCCGAGAAGGCAGTACCCAAAGCCATGACTTTAGTGTTACCGGAGGAAGTGAGGATGTAAATATCTTTGCATCAGTTGGTTATCTAAACACAGAGGGTATTGTAAGAGAGCAAGCTTTTGAAAGATATAACGCACGTTTGAACCTCGATGCGAACCTGGGGAACAAGTTCAAGGCTGGCTTAAGTATCAATGGAAACTTTAGTCACCAAGAAATTGTACCTCATGACATGAGGGATCTCCTGAGAGCGTATAGTATTCATCCTATTTACCATACAGATGCCTCTATTGCATTCGTTCAACAATTGGATGGTCAAAGGCAGTCATTACACGATGCAGGAGTCTTAACACCAGATGGAAATGATAGGCTTGGTTCTGATTTTGACAGTGGTTATAGAGGAGGCGGTTTGATTAATTCAAGTATTTATACACTTCAGCCAGGTGATATTGCCCACGAATGGCATTATGGTAGAGGACGCAATGGTATCGGAGGATCAGGAGATGCTGGTCCAGCAGCGAAGTTTGACAATGCACGAAGTTTTCAAAAATCGTATTTCGCCAACACGAATGCATATCTACAATACAGCATTATAGAAGGCTTGAATCTAAAAACTGTTCTGGGCGGAGATCTAAATGATACTCGGGCATATTATTATCAAGGAGTAACGGCAGATTCTCGTGAACGTTCTAATCAATCTGACCTGGATCAAGTAGATCTCAAAAGATCTTCTGTGCTAAGTGAGACCACACTGAATTATGCGAAAGTATTTGGCAAACATGACCTCGGGGTAGTTGCAGGTATGGAATTTCAAAATTTCTACATAAAAGGAACGACTTTAATGGGCACAAATGTACCCTTTGGCCAGCCTCTAAATTATTCGTACTTGGACCCTGCTGATATAAGCACAAATCTGAGAGACGAGACTGTTTCAAGAAGGAGTGTTTTTGGAAGAATTAACTATGCATATGACAATCGTTATTTAGCATCAGTATCCGTACGAAGAGACGGTGATTCTCGTTTCGGAGCGAACAATAGATTCGAAACCTTCCCGGCAGTTTCTTTGGGATGGAACATACATAATGAATCATTTTACAACTCAGAATTTCTGACTGATTTAAAACTACGCTTTAGCAGAGGGACTTTAGGAACTACTTCCTTTTTAGGGTCTTACAGTGCTTTGAGCCTTTTGCAAGCGCAACCAACCGCTTTCGGGACTGGATTCCTTATTCCTAGTAATATATCAAACCCAGATTTAACTTGGCAAACCAATACTGAAACCAACTTCGGTGTTAATTTCGGTTTTCTCGGCAATCGATTTACCGTAGGTGTAGATTATTATACTTCCGATATCGAAGACATGTTGATTAATCAAAGTGTTTCTGAAGTATTAGGTACACCTTCCATCGTACTTAATCGCGGTGATGTAACCAGTTCCGGATTGGAGATTGAGCTAGGTGCTGCAGTGATCAACAATGATGATTTCAAGTGGAATCTTAGTGCTAACCTATCTACAGTCAGTACTGAAATTACGAGTTTAGGAGACCTGGATGCATTGCCTAATGTAGTTTATGGCGGGCCAAGTGGCCGAGGTCCTCAGTTTAGAAATTATGTCGGCGGAGAAGTTGGTGAAATGTGGGGATATGAAACCACTGGACAGGTTGAATCGATACATATTAAAGATCCAACAAGAAATATAGGATTCAGTAGCTCTGAATATTATGTTGTAGATCAAAATGGTGATGGTGCAATTGATCCTGAAAATGATTATGTCAAATTAGGATCAGCTACTCCAGATTTTTACTGGGGTTTGAATAGTCAAATGAGTATTAAGGATTTTGACATTTCACTTCAGTTTCAAGGATCTCAGGGAGCAGAAGTTTTCAACATCGATCCGATTTACTGGCAATCACAATTTGGTGGCAGATTAAGATCTAGTTTTGATGCTGAGGGCGATGGCATTGCTGATCATAATGGACAGCATTATGAGCAGACGAGAAATGCACATGGTTCAATGATTCAGGATGCTTCTTATGTCGCCCTGAGAAACATGACTATAGGTTACACACTTGGGTCAGACTTGGTCAGCAAGGCAGGCTTAGGTTCTGTGAGAGTATATGTTGCTGGCACTAATTTGCTGTATCTGATGTCTGATAGTTACACCTCATTTAATCCAGAGGGCGTAGAGATTACCAACTCAGGCTATCTAGGGCCCACAACATACGGATACCAGGAAGGTGCGAGCCCGATTGTCAGAAGTTTTACTTTGGGTCTAAATGTTAATTTTTAATTAGGAAGCAATGAAATATTTATATATAATATTGGGTTCACTGCTGTTAACAGCATGTGATAATGATTTGGATCAAATTCCACCCTTAGATGCTGCATCTAGTTCCTTGACGGATTTTGGCGGCGTTTTGAATGCGGCATATTATTATCAGCAGGCTTCAGCTACGCCTCTAGCAGTCATGGGAGACTTCAGAGCTGACAATATGTTGATGGCTGAAGAACCATATCCTGCATTTGATAGATTCGATGCGGATCTAGCGGGTGGGGATTTAGTAGGCCAGTTTTTTCGCCCTTTCTATAGCAATTTGTACAAGGCAATACTAAGTGCGAATAACGTCATCGAAAATTCTACCGATGCAACCGAGAAAGGTGAGGCTCAATTTTTAAGAGCCTTGTCTTACTTCAAACTCGTGAAGGTTTTCGGTGATGTGACCGTAAATTTAGTTCCTGCACCTGACGTGTCAGATAAATCTATCTTGACAAGACAATCTGCTTCCAGTGTCTATAGCAGCGTGATCATTCCGGATTTTGAGGATGCCATATCGGCATTAGATAATTCTGAAATAGCGAGTAGTCGAGCGTCTCAAATTGCAGCTCGAGGACTTCTAGGAAAAGTCTATATGCAGATGGGGGATTTTGGCAGCGCGGCAACAGAGCTTGCTGCTGTTGTAAACGGTGCTGATGCTGCGGGGATTAGTCTACAAGCAAACTTTGCAGATTTTTTTGGTTAGGC
>CAJQNM010000317.1 GCA_905479665.1 uncultured Saprospiraceae bacterium | reverse complement strand
TACTGCCAACAGCTATATCCATAAGGATCGCAACGAGGCAAGCGAAGAGCGACTGGGAAAGATCCTAAAGAGCCGCCGCAAGGAGGTCTTCCTGGGCACAAAATTGGGTGCTCGTGACCCCGATGAACTGAAAAAGCAGTTTGAAGCAAGCCTCGCGCGTTTGCAAACTGATCATGTGGACATCCTGAGCATCCATGCCATCCGCAGTATTGAAGATGCTCAGGGTCTGGAACCTGTGGTCAAAGTCCTGGAAGACTACCGACGCCAAGGGATGACTCGATTTATCGGGTTTACCGGTCATGATACCGCCGAGGGTATGGCATTCGCCGCCAACAACTATGGTATGGACTTTATATTGTGTGCCCTCAATCATTACAAGAAGGGCGAACAGCCCTTTGAAAGTGACGTGCATGCTGCAGCAGCCAAAAACAAGCTGGGCATCATGGTGATGAAGGTGATCAGGCCTCGCGAAACGATCAAGAGTCTTGCACCCAAGGATCTAATCCGTTATGCTCTGACTCTGCCCCACCCCCATGGCGCGGTGATCGCAATGCAAGACCTCGACGTAATGAAGGCCAATGTTGAGTTGTTGAAGACTTTCCAACCCATGTCGAAGGACGAAATGGATGGCATGACCGCAGCCTTAGATCCTTTCTTCCGTTCTACAGAGTTACCCTGGCAGCAGCCAGGCTATCGCGACGGAGTATTGGTGTAGTATCTATACTAGCGAGACTAACGATTCCTTGGTCCCCTTGAGGCTATAATTCGGATAAAGGAGAGTTAGAAAGATACCTATTGCGGGCTGTGAAATTCAAGTGTATTGACTATCTCCGAAGCACCAAGCACGGTACAATCACTCCTCTTGGTGATCTGAAGATGGCCAGCCAATATGGTCCCTCTGATATCGAAGAGGAGGATATTGAACCCCTTTTCTACTACTTCTTGTCCAAACTACCCCCCCAAACAAGAGAAGTATTTCTCAAAAGTCGAGAAGCCAGAATGACGTACAAGGAAATTGCCGCTGAATTAGACATCTCTGTTAAAACAGTGGAAACCCAAATGGGCAGGGCGCTAAGGCACATGAAAGAGCTGCTAAGAACCCATCATTTTCTCTCTTTTCTTCTTTTTCTTTAAAAAAAAGGAAACCCACAGTAGGGGTCCGCCATCATTTCTCCGACATATCATTGAATCCACCAGAAAACAATCGATATGAAAGAAGACTTCTACAAATTATTGGCCAAACACTTTCAGGGCGAAACGACCGCTGAAGAAGATCAGCGAATAGCTGATTTTAAGAAAGAAAATGCACTTGAGTACGACCAGCTCCAAAAACTATGGAAATCATCAAGTGAAATTGTCATCCATGATTACGATGTAAAAAGCGCATGGAGCGCAGTTTCGAACAAGTTTCGTCCCAACGAAACAAAAGTGGTACCACTCTATAGAAATCGACTCGTACGCATCGCTACCGCTGCCTCCCTAGCCATCCTAGTATCGCTATCGGTTTATCTATTTATCGAACAAGCCAATCAAGTTGAAAATCTTGCCATGATCGAGATTCAAGCTGACGAAGGCAATCAAAAAGTGATGCTTTCCGATGGCTCATCGGTGTGGTTGGATCGCGATGCCATACTTAGTTACCCGGAAAATTTCGATGGTGATACTCGCCTCGTGAGGTTGCAAGGAAAGGCATTCTTTGATGTGGTTAAGAATCCTCAAAAAGCATTTGTGGTAGAAACTGCAGATGCTGTGACGAGCGTACTGGGCACTTCTTTTAACATCAATGCTCAGTCAGAAATAACTGAGGTGACTGTGGCCACAGGAAGGGTCGAAGTGGCATCAAGGAATAATGAAAAGGTAGTCGTAACCCCAGGGTATACGGCCCGTCTACAGAGCGAATCGTTGTCTGCTCAGATCAACGACAATCCCAACTATTTATCCTGGAAAACCGGTGCATTTGTTTTTGATGAAACTCCACTGACACAAGTTATTGAGGATTTGAATACCTACTATAATAAGAGCATCAGCTATTCGGAAGCACCTTCAGAACCCTGCAAGATCACAGCGGAATTGGATAAGGTTCCAATCCAGGAGATTCTGGAAATACTGGAGTTAACCTGTGATGTAGAAATTGCGCACAGAAACAGCACATATTATATCAATTAGATTTTTTAGCCTTTTAATATAAATTATGAAAAATTCCTTTGTATTGTTTGCCTTTATCCTGTTGGGCGGTTTATGTTTCTCATCTTGTGATAAAGATGAAATAGCAGCGAGAAAGACAGCTTATTTCTTCACTGAAAATGACTCTGAGACATCAGAATTACTTCTATACATCAACGGCACTCTGATAGGACAGCTACCGGTTGTGCCAGGAGGCATTGCCAATTGTGAAGGAAGGTCAAAAGCGATTGAGAAAAAACTGGATCTTGGTAAGTCAACTGTTGAGGTCAAGAGAACGGTGGATGGTAGCGAGGAGGTAGTCATGGAAATGGATCTTGAGGTGGCTAAGAATGGGCGTCAGGTTGAGAATTTAGGATCCAGAAGAGGGGATGCCCACATCTCCAGTTTTCAGGGATCCGATTTAGGCACCTGCCTCCTCATTGAGCTCTCGGAATGAAATTTGCTAGCCCATCAACTGCAGTTTTAGGACTGCTGCTACCGGGAGTACCAAAATTTTATAATATGCAAAAGTTAGTTCTGCTTTGTCTGTTCCTGTGTTGCTTCCAGATAGCAACCGGACAGACGGCCTTAGAGGACAGGAAGATCACCATATCTTTCGAAAATGAAAGCATCAAACAAGTTCTTAAGAGAATTCAATCCGAAACCGGAATTGGGTTTGTCTACAGTGATAAGAAGGATCTTGATCGGAAGGTAAGTGGTACCTATGTGTCCAAATCCTTAAAGACAATTCTTTCAGATTGTTTTAAAGGTACTGATCTTGAATACAAGGAGATTGGACAGAAAATTACGATATATAGTTCAGAAAGTGTCGGTCTCATCCTAGAGAAGGGAGATGTCGATGATATGACCCTATCGGGGTACGTGTATGAAAAAGCAACCGGTGAAGCTCTCATCGGTTGCACGGTATACGAGAAAAACACCTTCCAGGGGACGACTACAAATAATTTCGGATTTTATAGTCTGACACTTCCCAAGAGTCTCCAACCCAACACCATCGTTGTCTCTTTTCTGGGATACGAAGAAGAGCAGTTTATTATTGAAAAGACAACAAAAAGAACTTTTTACCTAGAAGAGAGCGCAACGAACCTAAATGAAGTAGTTGTATTGTCAGGCAAAGATGTGAACAAAGCCACCCACAAGGAAATCGGAATGATGAAGCTCAAAGCTTCCGAAATCAAGGCGATCCCAGCTATTGCTGGAGAGACGGATGTACTGAAGACGATTACGCTTTTGCCCGGAGTGAAACAGGGCGTCGATGGCTCTGCTGGATTTTATGTGCGGGGTGGAGGTCCAGATCAAAACCTCATCTTATTGGATGGTGTACCGATCTACAATCCGTATCACCTATGGGGCTTCCTCTCCACATTCAATGCAGATGCGATTAATAATATTGATATCATTAAAGGGGCATTTCCTGCACGTTACGGAGGTCGACTTTCCTCGGTTCTAGACATTACTACCAAGGAAGGGAATACTCAGGAGTTTAAGACAAGTATTAATATTGGTTTACTTTCGGCAAAGGCATCAGTAAGTGCTCCACTGATCAAAGACAAGAGTTCTTTTATTTTCTCTGCCCGAAGGACATACGCTGACCTCATCATTGTACCGATACTTCGGAGTCAAAATAGTCGCGATGGGCAGAAAAGAACTGAAGGTTATAATTTTACCGATCTCAACGGGAAAATAAATTTCACATTGTCAGACAAAGATCGGCTTTTTGTAAGCGGTTTTTATGGTCGGGATAAATACTATTTTAATCAGATCATAAATGACCAGCAGCAGGGTATACACCTTCTAGAGGACACCGAGAATAGTCAGGGATGGAGTAATCTGGTTGGTTCACTAAGGTGGAATCATGTGTTTGGCGATAAGCTTTTCGTCAATACCACTGCTTATTCCTCCAGATATCACTATTATACTCAGCGCAAATTTAAACGCACCCTGCGTGATTTTGACGAAGTTATGAATCAGACCAATTCCGTCGATTATTTTTCAACGATCCAGGATCTTGCCATTAAACAAGACTATCAATTATTTGCCAGCAACCAGCATAGCTTAAGATTTGGTGCAGGAGTTATCTTTCATCAATTTTCTCCAGGAGTCAATTCTTTTTTCTCGGAGACAGACAAACAGACCATTAGTAATACCGATCAAAATGTTGACATCAACAGCCAAGAATATTCGGCATATTTTGAAGATGATTTTGAACTAGCCCAAAATATTCAGATAAATGCAGGTCTCCATGCTTCTTTGTTTAACGTTGACGACAAGACCTATCGCTCGGTTCAACCTCGCCTTGGTGCCCGCATACTTTTGCATGACAAGCTGGCATTTAAAGCAAGTTTTTCCAGAATGACTCAATATCTCCACCTGCTCACGTCACTGGGCATATCTCAGTCGTCTGATCTTTGGGTTCCAAGCACAGCAAATGTGCCTCCGGAGCAGGCATTTCAATACTCTATGGGATTGGGTTGGGATATTTCATCGGTCTGGCAATTAGAGGTGGAAGGCTATTATAAAGAAATGAAAGATATCATTGAATATAAAGACGGTGTCAGTTTTCTCGCTGAAGAAACCAGTTGGGAGGATAAGGTGGCAGTCGGCAATGGCGAAGCCTATGGAGTGGAGGTTTTTCTAAAGAAAAATAGAGGTAAACTTACCGGTTGGATCGGATATACCCTTTCGTGGACCGACCGCCTGTTTGATGAAATAAATTTCGGTAAGAGGTACCCCTATCGCTACGACAGGCGGCATGACATTTCAATGGTGGCCAACTATAAGCTCTCTGACAAATGGTCTCTGAATTCTAGTTGGGTGTTTTTCACAGGTAATGCCGTTACCTTGGCTACATCTGGCTATGTAGTCTATGGCTATGATGGATCTCCAAATTCCTGGAGTAGCTTCCCTGCTCCATCGAGCACCACTGGCTCCGACATATGGGATGCAGGTCTTGTCGAAAATCCAGTTAAGAGAAATAATTATCGATTACCTACCTATCATCGCCTGGATTTGACAGCCACAAAAAGGACAACTCACAAAAAATCAACCAGGGAATTAGTGATCGGCCTAACAAATGCCTATAACCGTTTTAACCCCTCCTTTTATGGGCAAGGTTCACAGCTGGATATTGCGACTGGCGAGACCATTGGAGGCTTATATACGATAACACTTTTTCCCTTAATGCCAACTGTAAGCTATGGAATTACTTTTTAAACCTCAGAGAATGGATTTACTTTGGAAAGCCCTTGTTCCGACTATCTTGGTAGCGAGTATATTCGCCTGCGAAAAAGATCTGACGATTGAAATGGATGAAAGTGATCAATTGATAATAATCAATTCCGTTTTCAACCCCGAGGATATTTTTCGCATTGAAGTTACTAAATCCTTTTCTCCATTTGGCTCTTCGCAAGTTGAAGAGCTGAAAGATGCGAAAGTATCACTTCTCGAAAATGGATCTTTCTTGGAGGAACTAACTTATGCAAGTGATGCCGGTGAGACCATTGGATCTTTTGCCTCGACCATCATACCGAGTAAAAATAAAATCTACCAAATAGAGGTGGAGGATCCCAAGTTGGGCAAGGCACAGGCAAGTTCGATCATACCTGACAAAGTGAACGTTGACAATGTTCTAATTGAATGGACTCGCTGGGGGAAGAATAATCTAACTTCGGTACGCTATCTATTTTCTTTTGAATTGAATGATCAACAGCAAGAGAATTACTATTTCCTGACCATGAGCTCGCCAATATATAAGCTCAATAGCGAGACTGATGAATATGAATTTCACGCCAACCAATATATGGAGATCAAGACAGGAGACCTTCCTGAACATCAACTCTATGTGCGAAATGGGTTGCTTTTTAGGGATGAGAACTTTGATGGAAATACGTATCAAATTGTAGGCAGCGCCACGACATACCTGCAACCTTTTGGGGATTTTGATCAAGCCGGTGACTTAATGCGAGATACTTCCGTCTTGCAGATACAACTACATAGCCTTTCGGAGGAACTCTATAACTTCTATTCATCGCACAGCACGGTGCTGTTGAATCAGAACGACATCTACTCCGAGCCAGCCCCGATCTATACTAATGTGGAAAATGGTTTGGGTACTTTTGGAGGAGAAAACGTCACGGTGATAGACGCGGAGATCAGCTATTGACTTGATGTGAGAATAAGTTGAGG
>CAJQNM010000316.1 GCA_905479665.1 uncultured Saprospiraceae bacterium | reverse complement strand
ATTTCCTTCTAGAGTTTCTCCGCAATTGATCGGAATAGTATTCTCACAGTCACAACATGAAGTTTGGCCGAAACTGGGATGGATGATGTTGCAGAGCAGCAACAAAATTAGTATAGTTCTCATCTGTGGTCTGCAGACTCTGCTGGTATCCGCTACTGATATCATCGTCATTTGGTTTTGATGCAGCCAATAAAATGTATGGTAAGAGACCTCGGAAGATCCATACCGCTGGTTTAGGTAAGTCCTGTGGTTTGGGACCCACAGTTAATATACTTATCAACCTTACCTACTCTTGCTTAAGTTACGTAATAGTTTGAGGCTGGTCAAGGGGAGCATGGCGAAATACACTAGGAGGCTGTTGAAATACTAACTCTGATTCGTTCGTGGCTTCTTTTGCCCGCATACTTTACCAAAAATACTCGATATTGCTCGGCTATTTCTGCGTTTTTTGGCTCGTCTGCAACCAAAATAAGCTAGCGAGCCAAATCGAGCCATTAATTCAACAGCCTCCTAGTCAAGTGGGCAAGTCAAAAAATGGAGGGTACCGTGGGTTGAGCTTGCATTGAGCTGCTTCAGGGAGGATCTTCAGCTGAAAGTGTTAGGTCTCGAGCATGGTGTCTTTGGAAATCATCCAGAATGCTTTTCGCCAAGATAAGGGCTAAGGGATCTTGCATTTGACATAGTTTTATCCATCATATCACCTACCTTCACCGATCTACTCATGGAGATATCAGAAACCACCTACCTAGACGAGCTAAACGATGTACAACGACAGGCCGTGACGTGTACAGAAGGCCCTGTCATGGTCATTGCCGGTCCTGGATCGGGGAAGACACGTGTACTTACTTATCGCATTGCCCACCTCATCCACTCGCAGGTCTACCCAGATCAGATTCTCTCACTCACCTTTACCAATAAGGCAGCCCGTGAGATGAAGGAACGTATCACGAAAGTAGCCGGTGATTCGGCCCAGCGGCTGTGGGCAGGCACCTTTCATTCTATTTTTGCCCGCATGCTCCGCGTGGAAGCAAAACACCTCAACTATCCTTCTAATTTTACGATCTATGACAGCGATGATTCCAAATCCTTGCTGGGACGAATCATAAAGGAGATGCACCTGGATAAGAATCTCTATCCGGTCAATACCATTCGATCGCGCATCTCTTCCGCAAAAAGTAATCTGATCACTCCCAAGCTGTATGCAGCAGACGAGGAGCTGCGTAAAATCGACCGTTTTCAGCGTAGACCGATGGTGTATGCGATCTATGAGCGCTACGTACGACAGTGCTTTCAAGCAGGTGCGATGGACTTTGACGATCTGCTCTATAAGACCTTTGAGCTCTTTCAGAAAAATCCCGATGATGTTCTGGGAAAGTACCGCAACCGATTTCGCTACTTGCTTGTAGATGAGTTTCAGGACACCAACTTTCTACAATATGCGATCTTAAAAAAATTGATCCGCTACGAGGGGAGTGCAAAAAATATTTGCATAGTCGGCGATGATGCCCAGAGCATTTACGCCTTTCGGGGCGCCACGATCGACAATATTCTCAATTTTCAGAAAGACTTTCCCGCCCTGCAAACGTTTAAACTGGAGCAAAATTACCGCTCTACACATTATATCGTCGAGGCTGCAAACCAGGTTATCCGTCATAATAAGAAGCAAATTCAGAAGAGTATTTGGACGGATCAAAAGTCGGGGCAAAAAATAAAATTGATCAAGACGATCTCCGATGCCGAAGAGGGCCGTCGAGTTGCTGATCTGATTGTCGAGTTTAAGAATCGCAATCATGTTGCCAATTCTGAGATCGCGATCCTCTACCGGACCAATGCCCAATCGCGGGTCTTTGAGGAGTATATGCGACGATATAATATCCCCTATCGTGTCTTTGGAGGATTGTCATTTTATCAGCGCAAGGAAGTCAAAGATCTGATCGCCTACCTCCGGGTCACGGTAAATCAGCGCGATGAAGAAGCGCTGCGTCGCATCATCAACTATCCCAAGCGAGGCATCGGCAATAGTTCGATCGACAAATTTAGCCAGTTTGCCGCTGAGCAAAGTATCTCCCTGTGGGATAGTTTTGATCTCTGCCCAGCCTCCCCTCGGGTGCGTAAGCTCGTACAGCAATTTAAGCAGATGATCACCCTTTTCACTGACAAGGCGGAAAAGTACTCCGCTTTTGACACAGCATCCTACATCGCAGACCGGACGGGGCTTGTGGACACACTAAAAACAGACAACTCTATCGAGGGCCTGGGCCGGCTTGAAAACGTGACCGCCCTGCTCGATGGAATCCAGGCATTTAGCGAAGACGACGAAGTAGAAACTTTACTTTCTGACGACAAAAGTTTATCCTCTTATCTCCAGACTATATCCCTGCTCACCGATATGGATGAAAAAGGGGATTTCCTTGATTTTGTTACTCTGATGTCTGTCCATGCTGCAAAAGGTCTGGAGTACGATGCAGTCTTTGTGGTGGGCCTCGAAGAAAACATCTTCCCCTCCTTTCAATCCATGGAATCGGCAGATGCAATTGATGAAGAACGACGTTTGTTTTATGTGGCCATCACCCGTGCTCGTAAGTTACTCACACTGTCCTTTGCCAACTCTCGCTATCGGTATGGGAAAATGGTGTACAACGATCGCAGCCGATTTCTAAATGAACTGAGCGAAGATCTTCTCGACGGAGTGGTACCACGACGTGCTGAACAGAGCCGGGCAGAAAAAGGATATGCGACCGTGCGAGGTAACTTTGAAAAAAAGCCTGCCCGCAAACAAACCTTGGTGATGCCAGCCGACTTTGTGCCCGCCACGCCGCAAGAAATCCAAAATGGGATGAAAGTGCGTCATCCCCGCTTTGGCGAGGGTAAGGTGATCAACATCGATGGCGACAATCAGTCACGTGTGGCCACCATCTTTTTTCCTGATATCAGCAATCCTCGCCGTCGTATTATGCTCAAATTTGCCAAACTGCAGATTTTGGATTGATGGTTCCACGTAAGTTGCTGATATTAGCGCTTTTACAGATTTTAAGTAGCTTTCAGAATAGATGTCGGACATAATCGAAAAGGATATCAGACTCAATACCATCGAGGATGCCATCGCCGACATAAGAGCCGGAAAAGTGATCATCGTGGTTGACGATGAAGATCGTGAGAATGAAGGCGACTTCATTTGTGCCGCTGAGTGCGTCACGCCAGAGATCATCAATTTTATGGCAACCCATGGCCGTGGCTTGATCTGTACTCCGATCACAGCAGATCGTGCTTCCAGGCTTTTGCTGAACAAGATGGTGAGTGAAAACACGGACTTGCACAAAACTGCATTTACCGTCTCCATCGACTACCAAAAGAAAGGTTGCACCACAGGCATATCGGCTTACGATCGTGCCACAGGCATCAAAGCGCTCGTTGATCCAGATACACACCCTGAAGACTTTGCCCGCCCCGGACACATCTTCCCTCTGCTTGCTGCTGAGGGTGGGGTGCTGAAGCGAAGTGGTCACACCGAGGCAGCCATAGACCTGGCCGAATTGGCCGGCTACCAACCCGCCGGCGTGCTCGTTGAGATACTCAATAAGGATGGATCGATGGCACGTTTGCCACAGCTCGCCACCATCGCACAAACCTTTCAGCTCAAACTGATTACGATTAAAGATTTGATCGCCTGGCGTATGCGTACGGAACGTTTGGTGGCTCAGGTGAACAGCATGAATCTGGAAACGAAACACGGTAATTTTGAGTTGATTGTCTTCAAGGAATCCAATTCTGGCAATGCGCATCTGGTATTGAAAAAAGGTGAATGGACAAAGGAGGAACCTGTTTTGGTGCGAGTACACTCATCATCCAGTACGGGTGATCTGATTGCGGCTTTGATGAAAGGCTATCAGCAGGAAATCGCTATAGCACTGGAACGTATCAACGAGGCAGGCAAGGGTGTTTTGCTGCTGCTAAGACACATGGAGGACGAAGATCAACTAGTCAATATCATCAACATCCTGCGAGAGCAAACAGAGAATGACCTCAAACTAGACCCCTTTCCAAGTTTAGGAAATGCACATACGCAACGTAACTATGGCATCGGTG
>CAJQNM010000315.1 GCA_905479665.1 uncultured Saprospiraceae bacterium | reverse complement strand
CAAGAAAGAATCCTAAATGGATTAAATCCTAATGGTTATCAACCACAGCCTGCATCATGTATTTTAATTTAAGGATTATCCTGGATAGAAGTACGTGGACCCGGTTATGACCGATTCTTCGGGCTTTAGTATGAGTTCATTGTCGACTTCTACTTCCGTCATTAGGATCGGACGAAATTCCTCTGAGTATGGGCAATCAGTGCGCAGAAAGCCTCTTTCGAGGCCCATCAGCAAGGAATCGTAATGGATTATCACATCCTTTTGTTTGAGGTGGAGGTGAATATTTCTAGGAATATATTGCGCTGATGGCAGCTGCTTTTTGATATTTTTATGTATTTCAAATGAATCTTCAAATCGCATAGCTACATCATTGACACCACCAATCACCAATTCGTAGGTGCGGTCAACTTTCCACAATGCGGCATCGGCTTTGACTACATCAAGAACGAAGTTGGAGAGATGAAACCGATCTATCACTTTCTTCAGAATACCAATGGAGTAATCGCTTATTTCGACCAGGGTAAATTTTGCCTCTTTTCCGAGCAACAAAGGAAATAGGAAAAAAGGGGCAAAAGCCCCCGATCCGAGATATAGCACATTTATATTCTGATCCAGTGCTTTGAGAACGGCCTGAAGGAACTTCCTGTTTCGATTGGGCAACATGAGTGTTCTGGCTGTTGATCGAGGATCGAGTGCCATTCCAAAATGAGTTTTGACAGGATCTCCTTGACCTAAATCAAACTCAAATTCTGACATCAACAGGTCGTAGATGTTTCTACAGAGATCCTTGCCAGATTGAAGTTCTTCATAACCTAATAAATTCCTGACCAACTCGGTTAATTCTGTTCTTAAAGTATCTTGCATGATGTTACTTCTCAAAAAAGGCTAGACAAGTCCCTGACTATGACCCTAGGAGGCTGTTGAAATACTAACTCTGATTCGTTCGCGGCTTCTTTTGCCCGCATACTTCACCAAAAGTACTCGATATAGCTCGGCTATTTCTGCGTTTTTTGGCTCGTCTGCAACCAAAATAAGCTAGCGAGTCAATTCGAGCCAGTAATTCAACAGCCTCCTGGGGAAAATGGGGAGACAGCTTGAAATGGGATTGATCATAATCCCTATGCTAGCCCAGAAATAAAAATTTCAATAAATGCTTTGATAACTAAGCTCTTCTACATAATATTCCATATTCATTCTGCACGCGAATGATCTCTCGATGAGGTAAATTTTCATTTGGTTCGACATAAAAATTACGAAGCCTATCACTGTGTCTTTCGGTAATTCCATCCAGGTTGGAAATCCTGTTATCATTGATGTAGAAGGTATGCAGGTTGATCAAATTCTTAACGGGTTGAATGGAAGTGATTTGATTTTGCAAGCAGTACAGTTCTTTTAGGTCTATCATTTTTTCGATCCCAGAAAGTGAGCAGAGATTGTTGTTGTACACAAATAAACTTTGAAGCTTTACGAGGTTTTTGATTTCCTCAAGCTTTTTGATTTTTGAATGTGTAAAAGATAAGTAGGTTAGATGCGTTAATTCAGATAAGCCGGTTAGATTTGTCAATGAATTTGAAAGATTGGGCGCACTGGCCAAAGGTCCTGCAAATCGCAATGCATCAGCCCGTAATAAAAGTGTGACAAGTTCTTCATCTAAGGGTGGCTGTACAGTGGGGCCTTTCCCAAAAACAGCTTCATTGAATGCTATTTTCCATTGCATTTCCAACGTTTTCCACCAAATCCTTGCTTTGGCGAGATCAATAGAATTTCCGAGTTGAAAAATATGCATTTGAAGGTATTTTGTCTTGATCAGAACTAAACTATGATATTATAATTAAATGCAGCCTGAAGGTAAACAGGATCTAATCAAATGGTAGTTTGCTTCCTATTAAATAGATAATTCAACTGTGGAGCCCCTGCACCGAAATTTGATTTTCAGTACTGGCTTGACGCATTTACACGAAGAGTTGATGTTTAACTTCGAGAAGGAAAAATTCCAGTGAAAGCAGCACAAAAGGTAATTACTTGGCATGGATTCATGATGTCAAAATGTTGACCACCACCGGTATGTCCTACGGTGATGCCAGATGCTCCTTGAACGTTCCCAACACCAGCAGCAGTACGGTAAAAGGGATCGGATGACGAGGCATCACCTAAATAGGAATTACTTGCAGTCGTGGTGGAACCCTTTGATCCTCCGACGGTCAGACCACCAGTCAGACCATGGTTATGGGAAGGTATGTTGGTTACATTTAGGGTGACATTTTCTCGGCCAAATTTTGCGCCTTGAGTTCGAGGCGTGAGACCAGGGCCATGTCCCATATGCATAGCGAAACGCCCTCTTAGGTCAGGAAGCCCAAAAGATGTCCTTCCGTCTCCTCCATACGTAGTTCCATAGAGCGAGAATAGAGCAGAATATTGGCTAATGGGTAGCAGTTGCCCATCACAAAAAGCGGAACCGCGAGGTGCGAAATTCCACCCTCCCATAAATATTTGTCCAAGATAAAATTCCATTTGGTTTAGTTTTTAAGAGTTATTGGAGAATTAATTAGAGTCAACGCAAATAAAAATTTGGAAGCATGTAAGAGTTGCACTTGGTAATGAAGATACGCAAAATTTGTTTTGATGCTTAAGCTTTTCGATCGATCGATGTAGGTTTAGATATTTTACAGAATCAATTTGATATTAGCAGTTCCATCTAGCTGAGATCGGGCCAATTAGCTAAACGTTGGGGGCACGAACTATTTCCCTCTGCTGATCTAGGAGGAAAATAGCCTTTCAAATTCTCCTGTGAGCTACTCCAAGAGAAGCACTTAAAGCGAATTCTCGCAGGAAAAAGGCAGCTGTATTTTACTAAAGATGGACATTTCAATAGCAGTTTTATATTTTGTGTTAACCACGAAAAATCAGATCATGAATACATTCAAAAGATCATTTAAGCCCTTCCGGGGCCTAGGTATTATCTTCTCTTTATCCGTCAGTTCACTAACTGTATCAGCGCAAGTCACAGAAGCCTTTACAGGCGAGACCGTTGGTAGTACCACATTTTCGGAGGGAGGTGTCACATTTGGCACTGGGGGTGCCGGAGTTTTTAAGGTTGCCAGTTGTGTCAGTTGCGGTAGTAATGGATTCGGTGATGATGATTACTTGGAAGCAGCATCAACATCTGGGAATGCAGGCGAGATAGCATTGACTAGCGGTGGAGCATTTGTTTTGAATGATTTGGATATATGGCTAGCTGTAAGCCCTGATGGATTGCCTGCGCCAACAGATGGCAATGTCACATTTAGGGGAACCCTTTTCGGGGGAGGCACGATGGATGCCGTGATAAATGTCATCCATGGAGGTAATTATAAAAACATTTCCTTCAGTGGGACAACGTTAGATGGAGAAAATTTAACAAAAGTCGAAGTGATCCTGGATGCTGGATTTCAATATGTGGCTATCGACGATTTTAGATTTACTCAACTAGATCCAACCGCCGTCAATATAACGATAGATGATGTCAGCATGGCGGAGGGCAACATGGGAAATACAGCCTTTCAGTTTACCATTTCTCGCAGTAACGATAATTCCGCTTTTAGTGTAACTGCCACAAGTGCCAACGGAACTGCACTAGCTGGGTCTGATTTCACAACTCTATCTACCATGGTAAGTTTTACGGCCTCGACAGGTGTGTTATCAAAGACGGCCACCGTACAAGTCTCGGGTGACTTTGATCCAGAGGCAGATGAGGACTTCTTTGTCAATTTGACCGCAGCGACCAATGGCGCTATGATACTCGACCCACAAGGTAAGGGTGTCATCTTGGATGACGACACAGTCTGTGAGACTTTTGAAGATGAAGGGGCGGCAGATCTAAAGGTTTTTTCGGAAGGTGGCATTGCCTTTATGACCACCGGTGTGCTGGAGACTGGATTTTTTGCTAGCGGGGGTAGCGGCTCTTCAGATTATTATTTGGAGTCTGATATCGCAACTGCCCCACATATGGGAAGTGTTGGTGAAATTCAAATC
>CAJQNM010000314.1 GCA_905479665.1 uncultured Saprospiraceae bacterium | reverse complement strand
CAGGTTCCCGAGTCTAGCAGAGCTATATGAGGGGTTCTGCAACGCAATACTGGTGCAAAAGAACCAGCCAAACTGTATAGATATTTATCAGAAATTACATTAACTGGGAAAAATGAAAAGATCGCCAAAAGAGCCATTTTTGATTTGGCAAGCTTTTCGGAGTGCGCTCACCAGTCAATCATAGACCAGTAGGTGCATACATGGTCACCTCTACTTGATGATCTCCACAGAAGTGATTTCATCACCCTGGGCGAGATCATCAACGACTTCAACACCTTCGGTTACTATACCAAAGCAAGTATGATTGCCATCAAGGTGAGCCGTATTATCTCGACTGTGGCAGATGAAGAACTGTGAGCCACCAGTGTTGCGTCCTGCATGAGCCATCGATAGCACTCCTCGATCGTGATGTTGACGCTCTTTTTCAACTTCGCAATCGATCTGGTAACCAGGACCTCCGGTGCCGGGCATGCCGTCGCTTCCTGCACGAGAGTTGGGACAGCCACCTTGTACCATGAATGAGGGGATCACGCGGTGAAAACTGAGGCCATCGTAAAAGCCTTCTTCTGCGAGTTTGACAAAATTTGCCACGGTGTTGGGTGTGGCCTCGTCATAGAGTTCGACGGTCATGCTTCCTTTGGCGGTATTTATCTTTGCGTTCATTTTCTTCTGTTGTTTGGGCGCAAAAGTAATCTAAAATTGTTTTTTCGGGGAGCCGTCAATCCTCATATTTCGGCAACCGCTTTTCCATCGCTGCGCCCAATGATTCTGCTAGGTCAGCGGAGAGTAGGGTGGCGGAGTTCCAAGTGGCGATTTGCTTGAGACCGTCGGCGACCGCATGATCTCGCTGAAAGAGTAGAGTACGCTTAATGCCTCGCACCACCAAAGGAGATTTGGCTGCTATGGATGAGGCAGTGGCAGTCACTTTTTCAAGGAGCTGTTCTTGGCCCTCGTAGCACGCATTGATCAGACCAATCTGCTGAGCCTCGGGTCCATACACCTTGCGTGCGGTATAGGCCATCTCGGCGACCATACCGTGACCAATGAGATGGGGCAGACGTTGCAGAGATCCCAAGTCGGCGACCAGCCCAGCATCGACTTCTTTGAGTGAAAAATACGCATCTGTGGTCGCATAGCGCATGTCGCACGCAGCTGCAATGTCTAGACCACCCCCGATGCATCCGCCGTGTACCGCCGCAATGACGGGCTTGGTGCAGTTTTCGATGGCGGTGACCGTGCCTTGCAGCATCACAATGAACTTGTACAGTTGCTCTCTCGCGCGTCCTTCACAATTTGATTGGACCTGAATCTGGGGACTCATGAGAACCTGCATGTCAATGCCCGAACAAAAATGCTTGCCTGCACCCTGCAAAATGATCACTCGCACATCGGCACGCTCGTCACATTCGCCAAAAATAGCCTGCATTTCTTGCCAGGCGGCAAGTGGCAACGCATTTGCTTTGTTTGGTCGGTTGATCGTGATGGTCGCGATTTTATCGGTGACATGTAGCTCAAAATGTTGGTAGGCCATCAAAGAGAAATTTGACTGCAAGGTAGTAAGGCGCCTGGATTTGATCAGAAATGGAGGTTGAAGAGATGAAAAATCACCCTTTTGGGTGAAGTATGAAAGGCACCTTTGAGCGACCTTTAGATGATTAATTCATCACATATTTAGTTACACGTAGTTTACAATAATCAGCCATGAAAGCACTTTTACCTAAATCTCTATTTCTTGTCATCAGTTTGCTCTGCTTCTCCTTTGTGAGCAGTACGTGGGCACAAACCTGCAATAAGCCGACCAGCAGCCAGTTTGATGCGGTTGACATAAAGACCAATCACGCATATTTTGAATGCAGCATTGGTGGTTCACCAAAATATGATTATCAATGGCGCAAGAAAGGGACCTCCAACTGGTCAGACCTCTCGGCCACCAGCGATCACCGACGCAAAATCGAGGGATTGAGTGACAACACTTGGTACCAATACCGATGTCGATATGAGTGCAACGGAGACTTTACCAGTTGGTCAAATCACAAGGAGTTTCGCACCGACAAGGACAATAACAATAATAATTGTGATAAGCCCACGGACAATGACTACGAAGCCACAGACATCTCTTATGATCATGCATACTTCAATTGCTACATCCAGGGATCGGACAAATATGACTACCAATGGCGACGTGAGGGCTCGAACAGCTGGAAGAGCTTGACGGGAACGAGTGATCACAGAAGAAAAATAGAAGGGCTAGATGCTGACAAATGGTACGAGTATGAGGCCCGCTACTGGTGCGATGGCAAATGGACGGATTGGTCCAACCACAAAAGATTTAAGACCCTCAAACAAGGAGGCAATTGCGATCGCCCAGGTGGCAATGACTATGACGCGGTAGATATCTCCTATGACCATGTCTATTTCGAATGCTATATCGGGGGCTATCCCAAATACGACTATCGCTGGCGAAAACGAGGTACTTCAAATTGGTCTGATTTGCAGGGAAATAGTAATCATCGTCGCAAGATCGATAACCTAGACGAAGACACTTGGTACGAATACGAATGTCGCTACGAGTGTGACAACAAGTGGACTGAGTGGGCAGATCACAAAGAATTCAAAACACAAAAAAATACGGGCAACAATTGCAATCGGCCTGTGGGAGACCAGTACAAGGCAGTAGACATCGGTGGGCGTGATGCTTACCTGGAGTGCTACATCACTGGTAGCCCGAGTTATGATTACCGCTGGCGCAAGAAGAGTACCAATAACTGGTCTGACTTAACGGGCACGAACGATTTTCGTCGCAAGATCGAGAACCTCTCTCCCGCCACATGGTACCAATATCAATGCCGCTACGAATGTGATGGCGAGTTTACCAGCTGGTCTGATACGAAGGAGTTTAAGACACTCGATGAAGAGAACAGCTGCGATAAACCAACCGACAATGACTATGCTGCGGTAGACATCGACCGTGACCACGCATATTTTGAGTGCTACATCGGAGGCTCGCCGAGTTACGACTATCGCTGGCGCAAGCAGAATACCAATAACTGGAGTGATCTGGATGGAACTAGTGATGCTCGCCGTAAGATTGAAAATCTATCATCGAACAGCTGGTACGAATATCAGTGTCGTTACGAATGCAGTGGAAGCTTTACCGATTGGTCCAGCACCAAGACCTTCAAAACCCTAGAAGATGTCTTGAGTTGTGATGCACCCACTGACTCAGATTACTCAGCGACCGAAATTACCGCTAACACGGCTTACTTCGAATGCTCGATTGAGGGGTCACCAAGTTATGACTATCGCTGGCGCGAGCAGAATACCAACGACTGGAGTGATCTGGAAGCCAATGGTGATTCAAAACGCCAAATCGAAGATCTCAACTCCGAAACCACCTACGAATATCAGGCACGATACGAGTGTGATGACCAATTTACACCATGGTCATCCGGAAAGACATTTACCACAGAATCTTCTTCCAGTTTGAGTTGTGATGCCCCTCCGATGGGTGAGCTTGCGACCTCTTCTGCCACTGAAAACAGCGCTAAGCTAAATTGTACGCTGCAAGGATTTGATGGCTATCAATATCGCTATCGAGATGCTGGATCGGAAGACTGGACGACATTGGAAGTGTCTTCAGAACCAGCCGTGCAAGTCGATGAGCTGAACAGCGGGTCCACCTACGATTTTCAGTGTCGTCTCACTTGCGGAGATGAAACACAATCGGATTGGTCTGAGTCGGCCCAGTTTGCAACGCTCGGCACCTCTACAGCTGTGGTTACGATTGCAGATTCAGAGTGGCAGATTTATCCCAATCCAGCGCGTGAGTTTCTTCAGATCGAAGGGAAAGCGGGCCTGATTCAGATCTATGATCTGGTGGGAAGAAGTGTAGGAAGTTATCAAATAGCTGCAGGTCAGAAGCATATTGCTCTCGATCTACATCCCGGTTGGTATGTCGTGACACTGAGCGAGGGAAGTGAATTTGGCAGGAAGAAACTGATGGTGAGGTAGAGCAATGAGCTTTCAGCTGTGAGCATTGAGCTGGTCCGGCCATGGATCAGAGCCTCTATTGTCAAGTGGAGGCAAAACTCCATGCTCACAGCTCTAGTGCTGAATAACCCACAAAATCCTATCATCCTCTGCGTTCTCAAACTGAGATACTTCATCATGCGAAGCCTCAGATAGCTAAGGCTATCCTCGGTTCCCCTTCTTCGTCTCTCAGCTTGATATTCACAGATCATAATACGATTCTATGAGTGATACAGCACTAGTAGATTGTCACATAGGTTTTTGTAGTGAATTTTCATATGATGGTGAGGTTCAATCGAGACGCAGAACGCAGGCGTAGCCGTAGCTACGGCTCCCGCGGTACCGCGGGATGCAACATCATCGCTTCTTGTTTCGGACTCAGTCCGAAATGATGATCCTGTGGATCATCAAAGAAGATGACCGCGTACAGCGGATAGTGACCTCGCCAGGGATGAA
>CAJQNM010000313.1 GCA_905479665.1 uncultured Saprospiraceae bacterium | reverse complement strand
TCAGGACTATAGTTCAAAAAGGGTGCCATCCAGCGCTCAGCATCGGGAATCGACATCCCTTTTCGGGCCGCATAGTCGGCTACTTGGTCGGGAGAGACATCACCGAGCCCAAAATAGCGGGCCGAGGGATGAGCGAAATACCAGCCACTTACAGTCGCTGCTGGATACATGGCATAACTCTCCGTGATCTTGATGCCCGTCGCTTCCTCGACGTTTAGGATCTGAAATAACGTACCCTTTTCTGTGTGCTCTGGGCATGCCGGATAACCCGGAGCTGGCCGAATACCTTGATATTTTTCAGAGACCAAGTCTTCATTTGACCATGTTTCCTCTTTTGCATAACCCCAATAGTTGCCACGCACTTCTCGATGGAGGTACTCCGCAAAAGCTTCGGCTAGTCGATCTGCTAGTGCCTTTACCAATATGGCACGATAGTCGTCTTGTTCGGACTCAAACTTTGCCACCCACTTCTCGATTCCGATCCCTGCTGTGACTGCAAAAGCCCCCAGATAGTCAGGCACTTTCGACTCTTGAGTCGCTATGAAATCTGAAAGACACATGTTCGGCTGAGCTTTTGCCTTCTTGCGCTGCTGGCGCAGGAAGTGAAGCCGTGCCAATTCCTGAGATCGTGTTTCGTCTTGATAGAGAACGAGACTATCATTACCTATCTCAGCCGCGGGAAAGATCCCAAACACGGCAGAAGCACGCAACCACTTTTCGGCAATGATTTGATCAAGCATTTCGCGAGCATCAGCGTAGAGTTTAGTTGCCTCTACACCCACCACAGCATCTTTGAGAATCTGCGGATACTTACCAGCCAGCTGCCAGCTTGAGAAAAAAGGAGTCCAATCGATCACAGGAAGCAAACGTTCCAGTGGCAAGTCTTCGATCACCTGAATGCCCAACTGGCTAGGCTTAGTCGGTGTGTAGGTCGAAAAATCAGGGAAGACGCGATTTTCCCTGGCAGCTGCGAGCGAGACGTAATCTTTTGCTTTGTTGGTCCTGATACGTCGCTCACGGACTTCCGCATACATCTCTTTGGTCTTCGTCAGAAAGTCATCTCGTTGTTCAGTATTCTTGGACAACAAAGAGGATGCGACTGCCACCGATCGAGACGCATCTAAAACATGTACGACTGGCCCGGAATAGTTAGGCTCGATTTTGATCGCTGTGTGTAGTTTTGAAGTGGTCGCTCCTCCAATCAAGAGCGGAGTCTTAATATTACGTCGCTCCATTTCCTTGGCGACAGACACCATTTCGTCTAGACTAGGCGTGATCAGTCCGCTCAGGCCGATGATATCAACACCCTCTTCTTGAGCGGTGTCAAGGATTTTATTCATAGGTACCATGACTCCGAGATCCAAAATCTCATAGTTGTTGCAGGCCAGTACCACACCCACAATGTTTTTTCCGATGTCATGAACATCCCCTTTGACTGTGGCCAGGAGGATTTTTCCCTTGGCGGAGACCTTCCCTTCCTGAAGGGCCTCCAGATAAGGAGTAAGGTATGCCACTGCTTTCTTCATCACGCGAGCGCTCTTTACCACCTGGGGGAGAAACATCTTCCCAGCTCCAAAAAGATCTCCTACGATATTCATGCCATCCATGAGTGGCCCCTCGATCACCAAAATGGGTGAATTTAGCTCGACTCTTGCTGCCTCAGCATCCTCCACGATAAACTCGTCAATACCCTTGACCAAAGAGTGCGCGAGACGCTTGGAAACATCCTGTTCGCGCCAGCTCAGATCACGCTCGGCACCTTTGCGCTTACCTCCTTTCACTTGCTCTGCATACTCTGTAAGCCTATCAGTGGAATCTGCTCTGCGATTGAAAAGCACATCTTCCACTAGCGTAAGCAGTTCTGGTGAAATTTCTTGGTAGACCTCGATCATACCAGCATTCACAATGCCCATATCCATACCTGCCTGGATGGCGTGATAGAGGAAAGAGGCATGCATGGCCTCTCGGACATGATCATTGCCTCTGAATGAAAACGAAATATTACTCACGCCGCCACTGATACGAGCACCTGGGCATTGCACTTTGATCTGCCGGGTGGCTTCGATAAAATTGATAGCATATTCATTATGCTCCTCGATCCCAGTTGCTACGGCAAAGATGTTCGGATCAAAAATGATATCTGATGCTTTGAAGCCCACCTCATTTACAAGGATATCGTATGCTCTTTTGCAAATACTCACTTTACGCTCGATTGTATCTGCCTGGCCATCTTCATCAAAAGCCATGACGACTACGGCTGCACCATAGCGCCGTACCAAACGAGCATGTTCGAGAAATTTTTCGACACCTTCTTTGAGCGAAATCGAGTTGACGACGCCCTTCCCCTGAAGGCATTTGAGACCAGCTTCGATGACCTCAAATTTTGAGGAATCGACCATGATCGGCAACTTGGCTATGTCGGGTTCGGAGGCGATGAGATGAAGAAAATGAGTCATGGCTTCGACAGAATCCAACAGCCCTTCATCCATATTTACATCTAGGATTTGAGCTCCTCCTTCTACCTGGTGCCGTGCTACTTCGAGTGCGGTATCGTAATCTCCCTCCTTAATCAAACGAGCAAATCTTCTCGAGCCGGTTACGTTGGTTCGCTCTCCTACGTTGACAAAATTTGTCTCGGGTCGGATCACCAGCGGTTCCATACCACTGAGCTCTGAAAACTTGCTCTCATCAATGGCAGGGATGCGTGGGGTGGTTTTATGCGCTACTTTGGCGAGCATTGCAATATGGTCAGGTGTGGTACCGCAGCAACCTCCGATAATGTTAACAAAGCCACTATCGGCAAAGTCTTGCAGCAAAGCCTCCATTTCATCTGGAGACTGATCATACTCCCCTAGCTCGTTGGGCAACCCAGCATTGGGGTATGCACTCACGTAGCAATCCGCGATCTTGGCCAAGGTCTGGATGTGTGGTCGCATCTCTTTGGCTCCAAGGGCACAATTTAGCCCGACAGCAAATAGATTCATGTGGCATACTGATATCCAAAAAGCCTCAACCGTCTGTCCAGATAGGGTGCGGCCACTGGCATCTGTAATAGTCCCTGATACGATGATCGGTTTCGCATCACCGGTCTCTACAGCCAGCAGGTCGAGGGCAAATAGGGCTGCTTTGCAGTTTAAGGTGTCAAAAACTGTTTCGACGATAAACAGATCCACGCCACCGTCTTGCAAACCACGTGCCTGTTCGAGATATGCAGCGACGAGCTCATCAAACGTTATGGCACGGTAGGCTGGTCGATTTACATCGGGCGAGAGGGAGGCCGTACGATTCGTTGGCCCGAGTGCACCCGCAATAAAGCGAGGCTCATCATTGGTCCGATTAAACTCTGTAACGGCCGCTCGGGCGACTTTTGCAGACTCTAGATTGAGCTCGTATGCCAGGCTTTCCATACCGTAATCAGCCTGTGAGATGGTCTGAGCATTAAACGTATTCGTTTCAATAATGTCGGCACCTGCATTCAAATATTCCAGATGGATCGCTTTGATCACATCTGGTCTGGTAATCGAGAGCAAATCGTTATTTCCCTGCAGGTCTTGCGCCCAATCGGCGAAACGATCACTGCGAAAGTCTGCTTCACTGAGGCCATAACGCTGAATCATGGTACCCATGGCACCATCCAGCACTAAAACGCGCTCCTTTGCTAATTTTTCTAGTCCACTACTCATCAGCCGCAAATGTAGGGAATGCTACCTTTGCGTCCCATGTCAGAACGTAAGCTACTCGACACCGACCAGAAAGCCCTTGAGATAAATCTCGAGCCTCAGATCTATGGCACCTTTGCCGAAATTGGGGCTGGTCAAGAGGTCGCACGAATATTTTTTAAAGTTGGAGCCGCCGCCGGTACGATTGCCAAAACGATGTCTGCTTATGACAAGACTTTTTCCGACAAAATATACGGGCGCGAAGAAAGTGGACGCTATGTTTGTGAATCAAGAATCTACACCATGCTCGACCATGAGTATGATCTGCTTCACGACCGACTCAGCGAGGAACGCCCCGATAGTAAATTTTTTGCTTTTGCCGACACCATTGCAGCGCTCAATTACCAACGCACCATCCCGGGCAATGGCTGGTTGGGAGTGCGGTATAAATTGCATCCCGACCACGAACCCAATGATGTGATTTTGCATGTGCGCATGCTTGACAACGATACTCAATTGCAACAATCCGCAATTGGGATACTGGGGGTTAATATGCTCTACGCCTGTTTTCATCATGCTGATAATCCGGTTGATTTTGTGTGTTCACTCATGGATGGGGTCGAGGGTAGGGTAACCATAGATCTCATTCGTATCACCGGGCCTGAGTTCGAATATCTGGACAACCGATTACTCAGCCTCTATATGGTTCAGTATGGTCTGACCGATGTCGCCATGTTTAATAGAGAGGGGCAAAATATTCACGGCTCTGAGTTTCTCTATCGCAAACCACTCATGGTGGTACGTGGTAATTTTCGTCCCCCTACATTGGTGACCAGCGATGTTTTTCACATTGCGTTTGAAGAATTTAAGGAGGAGCTTCCTGATAAAGCTGCTGAGGCCGAAATTATGGCTGAATTAACCCTCGAATATTTGGCTCACGAAGGACAGATAGACGTGGATGATTTTCTTGCTCGTGCCGAAATGCTCTGTGCCGGTGGCCGTGATGTAATTGTTTCTAATTGCAGCAACCACATCTCACTCATTGAATATTTATCGGCTTTTAAAATTCCTAATTTGGGTATTGTCATCGGTGTACGAGAACTATCTGCCCTCATCACTGAAAAATACCAGCAAAACAAAGATGGAGAACTGTTGGTGGCGTTCGGACAGCTTTTCACAAGTCATATCCGCGTGTACGCATATCCGGCTCTTACCAATGACATGAAGAGTCTCATCACCATTGATAATCTTCCCATCCCCGCAGACACAGAGTTTTTATTAAAATTTCTGGTCGAACATAAACTACTCGTGCCAGTAGAAGGATACAATCGTGAAATATTGAACATTATCCCTTACAATGTGAGGCAGATGATCGAAAACGGCGACGAAGGTTGGGAGAAATTTTGTACGCCTAAAATTGCCGCCGTAATTAAACAGCAAAATTTGTTTAATCATCAAGAAAATATCACTGAAATTGCTTAACGGGTTGTTTTTTACACTCTTGAGTTTTACGTTATTCTCTGCTTGCCAAGGGCATGAGCATCCACCCAAAACGACCGAGGATAAATTAGTACTGTCAAAAGAAGAATTGAGAGACACCCTTCCGCACGATGCCATCGATACCTCAAGTGCATATTTAATGGGACACTTTGACCCGGCAACGCGCAGTGAGTTTGTTCTGATTGATACCGCATACGCTGACCGTGCCGGCCTCTATCTCCGAAAAGACACCTATTCTTCCTTTAAGAAAATGAGTCGGGCCGCAGCGCAAGATGGCATCGTTTTTATTATCCGTTCGGCAACCAGAAATTTTGACTATCAAAAAGGAATCTGGGAACGAAAATGGACGGGACGAACAAAATTGGAGGGAGGTCGAGATGCCACGACAATGGCAGACTATCGAGATCGTGCTCTGGCCATATTGCGCTACAGTAGCATGCCAGGCACCTCTCGACATCATTGGGGCACCGATATAGATCTTAATTCTTTTGACAACTACTACTTCTCACATGGTCAGGGAAAGAAGGAATACGATTGGCTCCAAGCCCATGCAGCTTCATTTGGCTTTTGTCAGCCCTATACAGCCAAGGGCCCGGAACGTCCTCATGGATATGAAGAGGAGAAGTGGCACTGGAGTTTTATACCCGTATCACACATACTCACTCAAGCCGCCGCCGCCCAGCTAGAAGATGAGATGATCTCAGGATTTGCCGGTAGTTCGAGTGCAGCGAAGATCGAGATCCTGAAGAAATATATTCTGGGGATCAATCAGTCGTGTCTGCGCCAGGAGTAATTCTTGAGTATCTGTATCTTTGCCGCATGTCATTAACGCAATCCACCATGTTGGAACTGGGTACGGAAGCACCCTATTTCAAACTACCCGACACGAAGAGCGGCCAGGAATTATCTCTCGATGATCTCGCCTCAGATACTGGCACTGTCGTCATGTTTATTTGCAATCACTGCCCATACGTCATTCATGTCAATCCAGAAATAGTGCGCCTTGCGGAGGACTACGGCAAACAAGACATTGCCTTTGTGGCGATATCCAGTAATGATATCGAGAACTATCCACAAGATGGGCCTGCACAGATGAAAGAGCATGGCAAGGAGGTGGGGTACTCCTTCCCATACCTATATGACGAGAGTCAGAATGTAGCCAAGGACTATGATGCTGCCTGCACCCCCGACTTTTATCTCTTTGATGGTGACCGACGTCTGGTATATCGAGGACAACTCGATGGATCGCGACCAGGCAGTGGTATCCCAGTTACTGGTGAAGATCTGCGTAACGCACTTGATGCTTTGTTGAAGAACGACCCAATTGACTCGCATCAAAGACCAAGTGCTGGTTGCAATATTAAATGGAAAAGATAAAGCGAACGTCTAATAATTAGAAGGGCAGCACAACAAAGCCAACGGAATAAGGCTTAATCTGATAGCCTGCATTTTGATCTGGGTCAAATACATCTTGCAATCCCATCGCACCATAGAGTAATATCGGACCAAATCCTATCTCTACCCGCAAATCACTTCGCCATTGATTCAAATTAAAATTATCCCTGACCTTATCCTTATTACCATCCAGCCGCGTCTTAAAATTGGCCCCCACTAAAAATCCTGCATCTATTCCAAAGGCGAGGTGAAATGAGTTTATTGTTCTGCGGGGATTTGAACGAAAACTGAGCATAAGGGGAAATGTAAGGTAGGTCGCCGTCAGTCGGTTTTTTCGATAATTAACCCCTTCCATGTAGTCAAATGTGACTTGAGGTTGATTCCCTTGCATAACAATCGGGTTTTCGAAAAAATATTTGAATATCTCCAGAGTCGGCCCCATGTCGAGACCTACCTTTCCACTGCGACTCTCCAATCTGGCTTTGATAAAATGAATATTGACATTGGTCGATTTAATAATTCTTTGCTCAAATGGATCGACTCCATTATCCAGGCGATAGTCTTGCTCTGGGCTTAAGATGCTCACGCCTAGGTCTAGCATACCCCATCGTTCACGGATGACCCCGCGACGTCTTCGCCGTTCATAGTTGTAGCCATCTGGCGACGAACCTCCGTAGGTTATGATCGTATCGATACGCTCGGTACGCATGATGATGGTCGTATCTTGTGCCAGGCCAGTAACTGATGTGCCGAGCAGAAAGAGCAAAAGATAAATTAATTCCCTCATTGTATTGGATATTATTCTGCCGAGAAGTACGTCGGTAATAGTTTATTCTTAATTTCTGAGCGCTCCGGATTAGCAAATGTGCTCGGAACTAAATTTACGTGTGTCAGCCATTTTCCCACTTTGCTATGGGCGTCACTAGCTTTTTCAGCATCGCCGGAAAATGCTCGGAGTAGAGCCGGATGAATGACCTCGATTTTTTCAACGGCTCGTTGATGCCGAATTTGTTTGGGCCTTCGCAATTGCACCAGCGGTGAAACCCATTTCACCCGCTCAGATCTTGATGGAGCGACTTCCATACTTGGCTCCAAGTTTTGCTCCTGAATTTGCCCTCGTAAATCGGAGGCCACGAAGTCTGGGCTGGGTTTATTGACCACTTTTGTTGGATTCTCCATTTTTTTTACTCGCGCGTTTATTGACTTTCCGATAGTTTGTTGGTCTCCAGTAGGCGCTACGCTTTCTTCCGCGCTGGCTGCTTGTGGAGTTGCTAGTGCCTGTGATGCTGCAAGTTTTGCCTTATTTTCAGAAGACGCCTCCTCCAATGCAGGAATGATTTCCGGAGCATTAACCTTGCTGACCAGAGATCCATCAATATCTGTTTCACTTGTTGTTTGAAAGGCGAGCACAATGACCGCGAATAGCACTACCAAGCCTGCAATAACCCGATAGTAATTACCTTCTACCTTCCGAAAAAGATCTTGCTTTCGAGGATAAACTTCCTCTAAATCAGGAGAAATGGTAACCATTTCGAACGCCTCCAATTCTTCCTGAATCTCAGGATTCAGCAGGAGGAAAGCACCAAACTCCGCTTGATCAGCATCTTTCAACTCGCCCTGCAAGTAATCTAAGGCATACTCCTCATAATTTTTGATATTGAATTTCATTAGACAGTTGTTCACTCCTGGTTAAAAAAATTTGCAGCTTTTTGCGTGCCCGAAAGAGATTGATTTTGATCTGTGACTCCGTTAGATCCATCATTTCTGCGATCTCCTTGTAGGCATACCCTTCGTAATCTCTGAGCAGCACCATTGTACGCTGTCTTTCACTTAGATTACTTAGGGCCAGCTCAATAAGTTGTTGGTTTTCGAATGTTTTATCTGCTGGCGTAACTTGACTATAACTTACTTGGCCCATGGCTCTCGAACCGGCATCATGCTTCCTGTAGAGATCGATGCTGGCACGCTGAATGCTCTTAAACAAGTACGATTTTGCCGCTGCCATTTCGACGCGCTCGTGATGCTTCCAGAATCGCTCAAAAACTGATTGGACGATATCCTCAGCCTCTGTGCGACTATGCACCTGCTTTACCGCAAAGCGGAAAAGTCGATCTGCATAATCAGTGACACATTGATTATAGTCGTTGGCAGTCATTTCAATAGCTAATACGGATCTGGGATAAGAAAGTTACACAGAATCTACTTCAACTTTTCTACGTAAATCATGGATGATCGCTTCAGCATGGCTGCGGCTGTTTTCAATAAAGAACTTATTGGTTTTCATACCGCCACAGATGACGCCCGCGATATAGATACCTGGCACATTGGTTTCGAAGGTATCTTCTTTGTAAACTGGGCTCTGGTACTGATCTGCTCTGATTTCGATACCAAGCTTGTGCAACAGACTGTAGTCTGGCTTGTATCCGGTCATGGCCAGCACAAAATCATTGGCGATCGCAACCTCACCCTTTGGAGTCTTGAGCAGAACCTGCTTGGGTTCGATCTGAATAATCTCCGATTCGAAATAGGCCTTTATCGACCCTTCTTTAATTCTGTTCTCAATGTTGGGTTTGATCCAGTACTTTACTCGATCATAGATTTTTGCACTACGAATAACCATCGTCACATTGGCCCCTCTCAGGTATGTCTCCAGCGCCACTTGGCATGCAGAATTTGCTGCTCCCACGACGATCAGCTCCTGCCCGACATATGGATGTGCTTCTTCATAGTAGTGACTTACCTTGGGTAGGTCTTCTCCCGGAACATTTAGCTTCACTTCCAGATCATAAAATCCAGTGGCCACAACGATTGATTTCGTCTGGTAGACATCCTTGTCTGAGACGACTCTAAATCCCCGAGCATTTTTTTCCACTTCTGTCACCGGTTCGTAGAGGTGTACGTCAAGATCCCAGCTCTGCCAGACCCTACGGTAATATTCCAAGGCTTCTCGTCGGGTGGGCTTCTCCGTGTGGGAAATAAATGGTACTTCACCAATTTCCAACAGATTTGATGTGGAAAAAAATGTCATGTTTGTCGGGAAATGAAATAGAGAATTTACCAAAACACCCTTTTCCAAAATGACATATTTGAGATTTGCCTTCTTTGCCTCAATTGCACATGCCAAACCCATCGGGCCTGCACCAATGATGATTAGATCATATCCTTCTTGCATCCACCAAAGTTAAGCAATGCCTCAGAAGGACCGGCCGAGACCGAACAAAACCAATCCTTTTTCTTCTTCCGAAAAGGCAAAGCTGAGACTGAGGGTAAAGCGCTCCTGGAGAGGCACAAAATAAAGACCACCTCCATAACCTAGATGAAGCTTCGTCGATTCCTCGCCTTTGAGATAAACTCGTCCCAGATCCACAAAAGACTTTATGCCCAATTTATAGGGGATGAATGAGGTGGTTTTATTCAGCAGTTCAATGCGCAATTGGCTGTTAAGAAAAACGGCACTTTCGCCACTAAACCGATTGCGTCGATATCCTCGCAGATGCGCATTTTGTCCCAAAGCTGGAACATCATAGTAGGGGGCATCGCCCGTACTGTACAAACTACCTCCTCTTATCCCTAGTGTGAATGGCGCAGCAGTAATAAAATACTCGATCGAAGCCTGACCAGTGAGGTAACTGCCATATTCATCTTCCGTAGAGTTGGCAAATTTATTCTTAATATAGATCCGTGCACCCCGTTCTGGGAGATCTTTTCGATTGCGGAAATCCAGATCAAACTCCCCCTGAAATGCTAAGATACCCACTCGATTCACTCCAATAATATTCTGATTTTCTGGTGCCGATAAAATATTATTCTCCAGCGCATTACCTCCTACAAGTTGGTAGCTTGTTGAGAGGTTTAGGTAACTCCTGCTAAAAAAGGTTTTTTCCAATCCGAAATAAGCATTTCCTGAAGCAAATTGAGAAGTGTAATAGTCATCTACACGCAGTTCTTGATCTATTTTCGTCTCATTTCCCAATCCAAAAAAATGCCGATAGCGTCTGCGACTTTCTATTTCAAGACCTCCGATAAGATCTAGGGTACCTACCCGATGACGCCACGTCCCATCGTAACTGAATTTGAAATTTCCCACTGAAGACAGTCGGGCAGACAACCCATGCTTACTACTAAAATCTGGTCTGCCGTACGAATGATTGGTAAATGATACTCCACTATTTAGACTAATACCATAGTCTGAACTAAAGGTCAAATACATCAGGGGAAAGTAAGTGTCGTAATGAAAGGCAGTGCGCTGGTAGTGATACGCCTCTTCTGGAGCATTGCGTATAAACTTGATTTCGCCAGATCCTTTTATATTATCCACTGAACCTAGATCTTCGTAGATCAGCGTCTGCTTTTTACTCCCTTTGACCCACGAGCTATCCGCAATCATATCCCTACCCTTGCCCGGCACGATCCGAATTTTAATCGATTTTTTTGCACTACCAGAAATATGAAAATGATCATCGCCATTTAGCCCAAAAAACCTGATTTCTTTTGTCTCCGTTGGTTTGAAAACTCGTGCATACTGAGGCTCCACTCGTAGGCTGTCATGGTGTGCATACATTCCAACCTGAACACGACCATCGGCAAGCCGATCAATGAAAACACGCTCATCGGAGTGAGATCCAATCACATCCACCGTTCTTGCCAACATCTTGTAGTAGGCATTGGTGTACTCCTGCAAATCGTGAAGGCGCTGCTCCAGTTTTGCAGCGATTTCCTCGCCGGCAGTCTGATGTAATTCCGTAGGAAGCTTATGAATGGATTCTTGAATTATTTGCGGGTTTAATGCAGACTGAATCCGTTTGGTTTGTGCCATCCAGGTTTCTAAATCGGCTTCAGCGGCAACAAAGCGGTCGAGGTGCCGAGCCTGCCACATAAGACTTCTCAACCCCTTAATGCGATAGCCGAAATGCTCGCCCGAAGGTTTTGCCCACTCTCTGTCGATCAGACTCGGCAGCAATCCGTCGTAGAGTGAAAAAACATGATCACGGTCACGTGGTATCGGACGGTACAGCATACCAATTTCATCTTCAAATCCTGCCCATTTCCAGTTGTCCTCGTGCTTGCCCCAGTCTCCCACCAACATGTCGAAAATACGAGCACGAATAAACTCGCTGGTTTCAATGCGTACGGCAGGGCTTTGAAACATTTTCCGAAAAAGACTCATGGTTCGTTTCACATCGTCTGCATCGGCAAACGATTCACCGTTTTGTGGGTCTACGGGTCGGTCTTCAAGCATACCCAACATGCCTCCAAATTTAGATTTAAAGGGGCCCAATTCTTCTGCGTTTGGCATGACAAAAAGTCGCGGTGTGGCGTGCAAAATATTGAGTTGATCCAGCATTGGTCCCACCACCAATGCACCATAAGGTTGCTGAGTAGTCGTCTGATCTCGCACGAGAAGAGAAATAATCGTGGAGCGCAAATCGTATCGCAAGGCTTTTGATGGGTCTTTATCAACGGAGCGAAAAACGTATTCGAGCCCGTCACCTGCCCGGAACTTTAGGGAACTCGTTTGCCGTCCACCCCCCTCCTCAAACGGCTGCAAGCCTCCATTGTGCACGTTTAAATCCAAGACAGGTACTTTTACTTTCGTAGTCCAACTGTCACGATAGTGTTTACCCAACCATCGCTTCTGGCCCTTTGTCGCGATGTAGTATGGATTTGCAGCGATGGTTATCTCATCTGGATGGTCAAGTGAAGCTTCGGGAGACTCCTCTGCGTATTCAAGACATGGGATCAGTCGTCGATTTACTGGTATGTCGAGCATGGGTGCAAGACAAGGTGCTTGATAGGCCGTAACGGTTTTGCGCAAGGTGATACCCGTGTCAAGCCATTCGTGATGATTGATCCCAATGTGGCCAGAGGAATGATAGTGCAACGAAATAAAACCTGCTCTGCGACTATGGACCAAGGTGGAATTCACTTTTCGCACAAATCCACCCTTCTCCGGTGCTCCACTATTTATAACCACATTTTCACCTATCCGGAATGCCTCTAGGTTCTTCTCGTGTCCAGAGGCGTAAATAATCGAGAAATGAGGCGCAAGTACTTCACTTAAATCTTCCTCAAATTGAGCCAATCTCGGATTTGCCGAATAGCGATCACTACCCACATTTTGCAGGAAAGATCTATTCAGAATCGAAAATGGTGGGATCGGCAGCAGCCACTGACTCACAGGAAAATATCCCCCAAATGGCCCATGGGAAAAGATGGGATGATGGCCCACGATAAGTAGATTTCCTGTGGCCGATTCATCGATTAGCGACTCGATTTCCTCTATGACAGCAGCTGGCTCCGCAGTGTTGCAAATAGCAGACTCCGTTGTCGGGCGACCGTATTTCTGATTCCACCACTGCGTGTTAAGTACCAAAATATTCAGCTCCGGGGCAATGTCATAAAGGAGGGGCCCCGGACAGCCATCCGAAGGCTGAAACAAAATCCGCTCACCATAATCTTGGTTTACCAAAAATTGCTCAAGCAGTCTCAGCTTTGTCAGTCCTTGGCGAGAGCCATCGTCCCAGTCCCGATCACCTGGCAAAAGCAGGATAGTGAGCTCAGGCACCTCGATAAGCTTGCGCAAAAACTTGTCAAGAATTACAGACCCTTTGAGAAAATTCTCGTGCTGCGGAAGCAAATCTCCAGTAAACACAAGGACCACCTCCTGCTCAAACGGCTGTAGATACCGGACCAATGATCTGGCGTATTCATCCATGGACTCAATGTCTGCGATGTTGCCCAGTAAAAAGACCTCGCGATCATATCTGCCTTGCCACAACAGAGACGAGATTGGTTGTGCCCCAAGCGAGCATGCCATTTGCACGCAAATAAGTGTTCGAAGAAATTTGGCCCAATATGCCTGAGACATAACTAAATATACATTTCTGAATTTGGGTGACTATCCCATAAAATCGGATGGACCCTCCTTCCTTTTTTTCGTCAATAAAGCATGCCAATAAATAATTTCTGCTTGAAAAAATATCTATCAGCTCCTTTACCTTGATCAGCACCTTTGTCACTATGTTGCACTTCCGAGAGCCTGAATCAAAACCTCACTATCTTCTCATGGTTTCTACGGTGAGATTTGAAATTTTCTGACATCCACTACTGTGAACTGATATCTCAGGGTTGTTGTTTTACTCGTTCATTTAAAAACTTACCGCGTAATTTTGCATCCGTCTCTCGCAAGCTGCTATTTTAGCTGCCAAAGCGTAAAACGATGAAATCACTATCAACATATATTCTCGCATTATTGTCTCTGACCGCCTTTGCACAAAATGAGGAGAAGGACAAAACGGACGATTTCATCTTGGAGCGTTTGGATCGGCAGGCAGAGCACTACAGCGATATGGCTATGCAAATTTGGAATTTTGCCGAGTTGGGCTATCAGGAAAGACAGAGCAGCCAGCTGCTGCAGGACGAACTAGCCACTGCCGGGTTTGATGTTCAACCTGGGGTAGCAAATATGCCCACGGCATTCGTGGCAACGTACGGGAGTGGATCGCCAGTCATTGCAATCCTGGGCGAATTTGATGCACTACCGGGCTTGTCCCAAAAAGCACAAACTACCAAGGAGCCGGTGACTGATCGCGGAGCAGGCCACGCCTGCGGGCATCACCTTTTTGGAGTGGGTTCGAGTGCTGCCGGTATTGCTGTCAAGGAGTGGATGGAAAAAGAAAATCAAAGTGGTACGATCAAGATTTTTGGCACACCTGCAGAAGAAGGTGGTGCTGGTAAAGTCTACATGGTCAAGGCGGGTCTTTTTGATGATGTCGACGTTGTCTTGCATTGGCATCCCAGCAATTCAAACTCAGCCGACGCTTCTTCCTCTTTGGCGAACAAGTCTGCCAAGTTCCGTTTTCACGGGCAGGCTTCGCATGCAGCAGGTGCCCCAGAGCGTGGTCGATCTGGTTTGGATGGCGTGGAGGCAATGAATCATATGGTCAATCTCATGCGGGAGCATGTTCCCGCCGAATCACGAATCCACTATGTGATCACTCGTGGAGGGGAGGCACCCAACGTGGTTCCTGAGTTTGCGGAGTCTTTTTATTATTGCAGGCACCCGCAGGCCGATCAGGTCAAGAAAAACTTTGAGTGGATCGTGCAAGCAGCCGAAGGAGCCGCCATGGGCACCCAGACACGCATGGAATACGAAGTGATCCATGGACTGTTTAATGTGGTTCCCAATGAAGTGCTAGGAAAGATGATGCACCGTAACCTGCTCAAAGTAGGTGGTGTATACTACGACGAGTCCGAACAAGCATTTGCTGAGGAGATCTCAAAGTCATTTGGAGACATTCCCTTTAGCATTGAATCAGCAAAAGCTGTCGTCCCTTTTAAAGTCATCGAACGGGGAGCTGGTGGATCTACCGATGTCGGTGATGTAAGTTGGGTGGTACCTACTGCTGGGATGCGAGCTGCCACTTGGGTACCGGGCACATCTGCCCATAGCTGGCAAGCAGTCGCAGCTGGCGGTACGAGCATTGGGGCCAAGGGCATGATGGTTGCCGCCAAAACGCTTGCGCTTACTGCGGCAGAACTCTTCATGAGTGAGGGAGTGATTGAGAAAGCCACTGATGAACTGATTAGGCGTACTGGGAAAGATTTCGAGTACAAGAGTCTGCTGGGTGATCGCGAACCACCTTTAGACTATCGCAACTAATTTCGGAAGAACATATTTGACATATTGAAAACTGGTAAAGCCGAAGTGTGTTAGAAGAACAAGTTGGTAACCACGAGAGTGACCAGCAATTTCGCAACTCCACTCACCAACACAAATGCAAAGCCATTGCGCTGCCTACGCTGCATTTTGACCTGATGGAAAACAAATCCCGCAACACTCGTGAGGATCACAACACCTAAGCCAGCAAATGAATAGCCCTGTACCTCCATCATGAGGGTTGAGGAATCAGCTCCCTGCGCATAGATATTGATAACGTAGTAAGACATCAATAAGATGAATAGTGCCGTGGTGGCCAAGCCATACTTGATCACGATATCCAGCTCCATTTGATTTCTTACCTGCTTTATCATTGTCTGCTTCGATTTGATATTTTTGAGACGTGCCCGATTATCAAAAGGATCGCTCTATAAAGGTCATTTAACAAAGTTTTATTGTATTCAGTGATGAGAAATCTCCTTGCAGTACGGTGGAAGAGCATAGTATCTATGGCGACCAAGAATCATCATTAATGGGGGTTTTCTTGCAAAGATACCCTGTGATCTCCAGCAGGGTGATGAATAGTTAGTACTTTCAAGCTGATCAAAAGCTCGATGCCCCATGAAATTCGTTTCTGCTTCTATACTCGCATTTGCCTTGACTGTGGCTACCTCTTCATTGTCGGCACAGAAAAAAGCACTGGTGGGCGGTACCCTGATCGACGGATTTGGAGGGACGCCCATTTCAAATAGTGTCATTCTGATTGAAGGCGAAAAGATTGTCGCGGTAGGAAAAATTGGGCAGCTGAAGATTCCCACCGATAGCGAGGTCATTTCGACAGAAGGAATGAGTGTGCTTCCTGGCCTGTGGGATATGCATGTCCATCTGATGATCAATGGTCATAGCAACTACAGCTACTGGGACAAAAAATATCCTCCCCTCTTCCGAGATGTGATTATGCCCTCTTCTGCCCATCAACTCCTCATGGCCGGCGTGACAAGTGCACGAGATTTGGGAGCGCCACTAGAAGATATTATTGGAGTAAGAGACGCAATAAACACGGGAGAAATTCCCGGGCCAACGCTATACGTGTCTGGTCCTTTTATCCAGCATGAACCCTATCCGGGTACAGAAGATTTTCGCTGGGGTGTGACTGGGGCTGCCGATGCCCAAGCCAAAGTGAAGAGACTAGCAGATGCTGGTGTGGACTGCATCAAACTCATTGATCAAGACCAAATGTCCATGGAGGAGGTGCAGGCAGTGGTCGATGAGGCCCACAAACATGACCTGACTGTTGTCGCTCATTCACATCGTCCGGAAGAAATACGCAGGGGCCTGAAGGCCGGCGTGGATTGCTTTGAGCATACGGGCCTCTCATCCGCACCCGAGTATCCAGCAGATGTGATGGAGCTCATCAAAGAGCGAACGGCTCAAATGAATTTGGGCCCGATGTTTTGGTGTCCCACGGTCGAGGGTTTATACAATTACGAGTATGTACGAGACAACCCAGAAATGCTCGACAATGAGAGTTGGCATCTGGGCTTACCTGATTCTATTGTTCAAGACATTAAAAATTCGATTCGGTATCCGGGACGTCTGCCCTATTTTCAGATCACACCTAGTCGTCGACCCACCCTGGAGCACAAGGTAAAGCAACTCAAAGACGCCGGATTGGTCCTTGTGGTCGGCACCGATAGCGGGATCCCGATGAAATTTCACAGCCAGTCCACTTGGAATGAATTGGACGTTTGGGTCAATGAATTTGGGCTTGACGCCATGTACACGATCAAGGCTGCTACCTATTGGCCATCGGTACTCATGGGTGTTTCGGACAAGGTCGGTACGGTAAGTGAGGGAAAATATGCAGACATTATAGCCGTGAAAGGAGATGTGCTACGGCACATTGATCTACTGCAGGATGTGGATCTGATCTTCAAGCACGGAAAGCAGTATCGATAGGGAAGGACGACCCTGACCGCAAAATTAAGTTTACGTATCTTTTCTAACTTGAGAAAGATCTACTAAAAGAAAAATCCAATGCTATTTAATTCGCAAGGTAAAAACGAAGTCACCTACGACGCCATCGTGGTGGGATCGGGAATCAGTGGTGGAGTCGCCGCTCAAGAACTCACTCAGAAAGGGATGAAAACGCTCGTTCTCGAACGCGGTCGAGATGTGAAACATGGTGATTATCCAACTGCCAATTTGGAGACCTTCGATACTCCGAGCCGGGGTCGAGTTTCCCATGAGGAGATGAAGAAGTACCCGAAGCAAAGTCGCACAGGCTATACCA
>CAJQNM010000312.1 GCA_905479665.1 uncultured Saprospiraceae bacterium | reverse complement strand
GAGTTCGAGATTTCGAGAGTTCGAGAGCTTGAACTTTGAACCTCTTGACCCCTGCCTCTGCTGTCCTGGATACTCGGATTTAGGTTTTTAATATTTATTGCCGTAGCGCTAGCAATACGTTCCATAGGGTTTCTTCACGAGATAGGTCTACACGGATTTGTGCAGGCACTTTACGAAACACCTGATATTCATCTAATGCCTGAGCCTTTAAAGGCATGTCGGCTGCGTCAACAGGATTTATGATGTATAGATCGTCGGGAGCAAAATGTGCTAGATGATGCAGGTCATAAAATCTATTTGATCCCGCCACGGCAGACAAAATAAATTTCGGATGATATTTTTCTGTTTGCAAAATCGATTGGTAAGAAACTAAATGATTAATTAAGATCATGGCTCCAAATACAGTACCCTGAGATGCCGCATGCAAAGCATCTATACCCAGGGTGCCTAGTGCCACCAAATTTACGGGTCGATTACCTCCTGTGTTTGCAATAAACTCCAATAGTAATCGAATTTCCTCTGCTCTGATTGCCACCGAGCTCTTGTTGGTCAATACACCCGCATACCACTGGTTGATCGGCACGCCTTCTAGATTGGCATCCCCACCAACGAAGCCATCTCCCATCTCTCCCACACCACTCAGATCAGCGATAAAAACTTCATGCCCAGCATTGACCAAGGCCAGCGCCAAGCTGGACGAATCTGCTTGATTTGACTTCCCTTGATCATCTAAAAGTAAAACAACCTGTCCTGAAAACTCGGATGGTTGCAACCGGACAACAGGGAGATAATATTGTAGGGAAACGCCAACAAGATATTTTTCAATCGAAAAATCTGGGTAATTCTCTCTGCCAGCATAAATGATTTCCTCGAGCTTATTTATTTCTTCGTATTTAATTAAATCTCTGATTTTGTCCCGGAGGCTGTTTAGGAATTCAGGCAAATGCGAAGAATCATTTCGAGTCTTTTCCAATTCTCTTGCCACCGTACTATTAAGACTAAAGATGGTGGCACTTTGTAGGTCCCTCCTCACCTGTCCCGAAGGGGTGACCCACAAATCACTCTCTGCAAGGGTATCAACGCTTTCATCTTGTGCATCTCCGGGATTATCGAGGTGCTTTTGAAAAAAAGCATAGGTGGCCTCGCGATTTTTCCTCGTTGACGCATGCGGTGCATCATCTTCGACCATCTGTAAATGATCGGCAGCGGAGAAAGACTCATAAATACGCTTAGCTTCACTATATAGGTCTCTGGCTCCAGCGATCGAGAAAATATCTCGCGTCGTCGTCACCATCAACGTTGGCTTGGGAGCTCGTACCTCTACTAGATCAGCTAAATCAAGTCCGTCTAGGAAATGAAGGATATTTTGCTCCGCATCTTGAGGTCCACGCGATCTCAGTAATTTGTCGAATGTAGTTAAATAACATTCTGGTGCAGCTACACTGACACGATCGTCAAATGCCATTAAATAAGCTGTCTGTGTTCCTCCGCCAGACCTGCCCGTCACACCGATCCGACCAGCATCCACCTCCGGCCTGCTTTCTAAATAATCAATGGCACGAATACCGTCCCAAATGAAATAGTTGGCTGGAGATATACCATTGATAAATACCTGATTTCCTGCTGTGGAATGATCGTGTGTTGGACTCAAATAAGGTAAACCATTGCTGTCCAAATACTGAGATCGCTCCCCCTGCCCGACAGGATCAAAAGCCAAGACGATAAAACCCTTTTGTACATAATTGAGTATCATATGTTGGTAGGTCTCACTTCGAAATCCCTCGGCGGTATGGCCACTGCAAAATAGAATGGCAGGTGCAGGGAATTTTATATTCTTCGGAATAAACAATGCCGCCGTGACATGAAAATCAGGTCGAGATTGAAAATGAAGCTTCTCGATGGTGTACCGACTATGATCAATGGTTCCGGTTACCCTAGGGTCTAAAGGTGTCTTCTCAGGAAATGCTCCGACTAAAACCTGCAGTCTTTTCCGCACCCACCTTTGCCGCTCCTCCCACTGCTCTTTAGTCAGACAGGCCGCCACTTTGCGATCACGAGCGGAGCGATGAGTATCCGCCACCTCTAGAAATTGCTCGTACAGATTGTTGGATAGATCTGGTAGATGTTTCCATTCCGATAGCACATCGAAATTAATTTGTGAGGAAGCAACCATCGGAAGAATTACGATGAATAGGAAGGTCCTAACTATGTGGAAAAATAAACCTACTTGCGATCCTTTGTCATCCATGTGTTTGAAGATAGCCATAATGATCAAAACACCCTTATATTCGACATTTTCGAATGAAGCAGTCCTTACTCATTTTTTCAGCGATCCTACTTGGTATTCTGTTGCCGTACGGCTCTGAGTACACCTACTTAATCAGGTACAATCTAATCATCATGCTGCTGTTTGCCTTTCTCAGCATTAAGGTTGAGCGTACCATGTTCACGCGACTGCATGGCGTCATAGCGCTCTCAAATATTGCCATACCCATTGTACTCTATTTTATCTTTCTACCCCTTGGATCGACCCTGGCCTTAACGGCTTTTTTGATGGGTATTACTCCGACTGCAGCTGGTGCGCCGATATTGGCACAATTTCTTAAAACCGATGTTGGCTTTGTCACCACTTCCGTAGTAATAAACACTCCATTGATGGCGCTGGCTATCCCTATTCTACTTCCTCTATTAGTGCCTGTCGATCAGCCAATAGCCATCAATGAGGTTTTGATGCCGGTACTTTCGATTATTGGAATTCCCCTGCTGATTGCGGAGCTGATCAAAAGGAGCAGCGGCAGTCTGACTCAATCCATACTTCGATTTAGATCCGTCGCTTTCGTACTATTTCTATTTAATGTCTGGTTGGGTTGTGGTAAAGCAACGCATTATATTTTGTACGAGCAAAATGAACCTTGGGAAACCCTTGCACTGATTGCACTGATCACCGCCATTACATGCCTCATCAATTTCAAAATAGGAGAGCGCTTAAAAAGGAACGATCAACCATACGCTGGTGGATTGGCAACGGGACGAAAAAACACCATGTTTGCACTGTGGCTTTCCCTTACATTTTTGAGTCCCATCTTGGTGTTGGGGCCCATCTTTTACATTTTATGCCAGAATATCTACAACTCCTATCAGATCATGAAACTCGAGCGCGTAGAAAGGCTTTAGAGACTACGAGAGTTTGAGACTGCGAGATATCGAGATATCGAGATGAGACTGCGAGAGCCTTTGGTCCATGTCTGACGAAGAATTTTCCCCTGCTATGGATCTTGATTTCTGAGCTGAGTGTCGGACACGGTTTCCTGGGTTGGAGATACTTCCTCTACCAAAGGTTATAGAACGGTGAGGATATTTTACGTTTGATTTTACGGGCTTGTTCTCGATGTGGATGATTTTCGTCAGATAATATTGTTTCACAGCGATCTTGGGCCACCTCTCTATTATTACTTTTCACTGCTGTCAATAGTGAATACCATTCGGCATCCGCCAGAAAACGCGAATCCTGAGATTGAATTAATGTATGAAAAATAATTTCTGCGTTTTTGAGGTCTCCAGTCTTCAGGAGACATATTCCCTCGTAATATCGATAGTAGTTTGTTTTGCGATCGTCGTCCAGTCCGTCTACAAAAGCGAGTGCAGCTTGACAATCTTCAGCATTGAGTAACTTGGTAAAAGTGGATTGACTGTCCAGGTCGCTCCGAGTCACTACTGTACTGGGCATCAAAAAACTCTCAGCAAAAAGCTCTTGCGAGTCCGTCCCGAAAAAGAAGAAAAATCCCAATACCCCGAGGGGAATAAGTACCGCAGCAATTTTCCAGAGCGAAATAGACCGCGACTTCGCCTCCGCTGCTTCCGGTTTGATCATGATTGACTTCAGCTCTATTTCTGCCAGCCTTCTGCTGGCCTCTGCCGCTAACACAAAACTGCGATAAGCAGTTTCAGTCTCGGGTTCGGTATGGAGTCGCTCCCCAAAGGCTTGCCTTTCAGCTTCACTTAGTGTACCGCGCCAATATTTTTCAAAAAGGTCCTCCATAATTCACTTGTTAAAATATGGATCAATGGTGATTTTTTCCTGTAGCCGTTTGAAGCATTGGTGTTTTTTCTTGCGTGCCATTCCTGCACTCTTATACTGCATTTTCTCGGCAATCTCACTCATCGGATAGTGCAGTGCCCAGAGGGACAGCACCTTTTTGCATTTCTCTCCGATTGTATTCAGAATCCTATCTAGATGTTGTTTCTGTTCATTGCTCAAAAGCTCATCTTCGGCTGATCTCGTAGGATGGTCTTCAGTATTGGCTAGAATGTGACCCCCTGCACTGATCGCCCGCTGTGATTTTTGACGAGCAGTGAGCCATTTGTTGGTGGCGATGGAACTGAGGTAAGTAGTCAATTTGGATTCGCCCCGGAATTTGCCGTCACGGATATTGAAGACTAGCGCGCACACGGCCTCCTGAAAAACATCATCACTCTCATGATCGGATGCTCCTTTCTTTTTTAGGCGTGATTTGATTTGCCCTTTCCAATCACTCTTTTGATAGATCCAGCGCACGGCAGCATTGAGAGAAGATGCTCCCTTCTGTATATCTGCGATGATTTGCTCGTCGGTCATCTGATTTGCTGTTGCTGCAAGATACGGATCGAACGCATTAACTGGGTTGGGGGTAACAGATCATGGATTTCCTGTGACTATAGACGACTTTTGCCAGTGGAGGTACCCGAGGAATCCTTGCCAGTTTATGGCCGATTGGTGATCATGCGACTGCGACGATCATGAGCAGTTTTTATGAGAGAATTGCCAATGGTTCGGGGAAAGATGAAGCCCTCCGCTCAGCTCAGTTGGA
>CAJQNM010000311.1 GCA_905479665.1 uncultured Saprospiraceae bacterium | reverse complement strand
GATAAACAAAAGGAAGGTGTATCTCAGTTGGGCAATCCTCCTCCTCGTGCTTGCTATTTTGGGCGTTTATGATTTTTACCTATGGGAATATGATTATGGGCATGATTTGGATCCGAAAGCTCCCATTAAGGTTCCGGGAATGGTTTATCAGCCTCCTCTCTTCGGACGTAAAGACCTCTTAAATTTTGTTGCGCATTCCTATCCAGCGACAGGTGGGATACTGATGGGATGTTCTTTGATTCTTGCCTTCATTGCTGGAATAATGAGGAAGTCAAAAAAGGATGATGAAGAGCAGTAGGTTGGTACTTATGGCCGGGATGTTCTTGCTTGCCTGTCAGCCTACTCTGCAGGACATCGACTATGGAAGAGATCAATGTGCCTACTGTAAAATGATTATTTCCGATCCTAGGTTTGGTGCTGAAGCGGTCACAGACAAAGGTAAAGTCTACAAATTTGATGCACTGGAGTGCTTAATACCTGAACTAAACCAGAAAGAAGACTATCAGATTTTGGCTGCAGTGGTCTGTGACGAGCCCAGGGTGCTGCACGATGTCTCAGAGCTCTCTTATTTGATATCTGCAGAACTTCCCAGCCCCATGGGAGCCAATCTCACAAGCTATAGTTCGGCACAGAAGGCTCAGGAGATGCAGCAAATACATGGAGGTACAATTTACAGTTGGGATGAGCTTGTTGAGAAGGTTCGCAATCCCTAATGTGGTGAATGTACGTAACAGCTCACGGTGGCTAGTATGCCTATCGATGGCCTTCCAATTGACTAGTCTTTCGTCATTTGCACAGCGTACGATTCTGGTTGGAGAAGGCTTTGGTTTTTCTCAGCTAGAAAAGGCCTTAGAGACTGCCAGGCCTTATGATACGATCAGAGTAGTAGGGGGCAATCATCTCATTTCGCAACTAGAAATAAAAATACCTTGTGTACTAGAAGGTGTTGATGGAGTCATTTTGGAGGGGCATGGCGATCATGAACTCTTTGTCGTGCGTTCGGATAGTGTCACGATCAGGGGCTTTCATCTCCGCAATGTGGAGGTTAGCTATCTAAAAGATAGAGCTGCTATCAGGCTCCTCGATGTAGAGCATGTTTTGATCGAAAACAATTATTTAGAGAATACCTTTTTCGGAATCTATTTGCAAAAATCTGATCATTGCAGCGTGCTGAACAATAGAATTATTGGAACTGCTTCACAAGAATATTCTTCTGGAAATGCCATACATGTTTGGAAAGCTACCGGAGTTGCCATTCATGGTAATAGTATCACTGGCCATCGAGACGGTATTTATTTTGAATTTGTCGATAGCAGCACGATACTTGACAATAATTGCTACAGCAATATCAGATACGGGTTACATTTCATGTTTTCGGATAACGATCTCTATGAGCGCAATACGTTTAGGGACAATGGGGTAGGTGTTGCCGTGATGTTTTCTAAGAAGATAACGATGCGGGAAAATGTATTTTCGGACAATTGGGGTGGGACCTCCTATGGTATTTTACTCAAGGAAATCAGTGACGGGACACTCGAGAAAAATACGTTTAGAAACAACACAACCGGCATCTACATGGAAGGGACCAATCGACTAAGCATTGCTAGAAATGTTTTTTCGAACAATGGATGGGCTATCGACATGAAAGGTAATTGCCAGGATAATAAAATCAGAGAAAACAATTTTATCGCAAATACTTTTGAGGTCGTATCGAATAGCCGCGAGAGCAACCATGATATTTCCGCAAACTATTGGAGTCACTATCGTGGATACGATTTAGATCATGATGGCAAGGGTGATCTGCCGCATTTTCCAGTCTCTATTTTTGCATTGCTGGTAGAGCAGATTCCTGCAAGTTCTCTTTTTCTACATAGTTTCTTACAGTACTCCCTGGAAGCGGCTGAAAAGGTCTTTCCCTCAATAACCCCAATGAAATTAGTGGATGAATATCCCTTAATGAAACCCTATGGCTATGATTACGCTCACTGAAGTGACAAAGTCATATGGAAGATTGAAGGCACTAGATAGCATCAAGCTTGATTTTGTAGCAGGACAATGTGTGGCTTTGCTGGGGCCCAATGGATCGGGTAAAACGACCATGATCAAAAGTGTGCTGAGGATGATTAAGATTGACCAGGGAAGCATCTATTTTGATGGCAAAGACGTAGCAGACAGCCATATGTACCGCCAACATATTGGCTATATGCCCCAAGTAGATCGATATCCGGAGCGTATGCGGGTCGGAGAGCTGTTTGATCTGATCAGAGGGATACGCAGTGACTTGGATAATCCGGTCTTGGACGAGGAACTCATAGAGGAATATCGATTGCAGGAGATCTGGGCGCAGGAAATGTTTTCTTTGTCAGGAGGCACCCGCCAAAAAGTCGCTGCCGCATTGGCCTTTTTATGTAGTCCACGTGCGCTGCTATTGGACGAACCCATGGCCGGCCTCGACCCACTCGCGGCCATGACTTTGAGGAAAAAAATCAAAGCCTCTCATCTCTCTGGGAAATTGGTGTTGATATCATCGCACTTGCTGGGAGAGCTGGATGACATCTACACGCATGTATTGTACATCAACGAGGGCTCCATTGTATTTTATCTTTCGCGAACTGAGCTGCAGGAAGCCACAGGTGAGACTGGCTTGCTTCAGGCCGTTCCAGTCATGATGCAATCTACTCTAACCACGTGAGGCGGATACTATACTATAGCTTGGTTGATCTATTGCGCAGTCGCGTTCTGCTGGTCTATACGGTGCTCACTTTTATCATGGGGATGACCATGTTCTCTCTCCAGGGTTATGAGGATAAGGCCCTCCTATCGTTGGTTAGTTTTATGTTGATCGCCATTCCATTGATGAGTCTTATGTTCACGACGATCTACCTCTATAATTCTGATGAGTTTATGCTGATGCTCATTGCACAACCCGTGAAGCGTGGCATGCTACTAAGGGGATCGATTTTGGCTCTGGCTATCGGATTGGGTCTGGCTACTGCCATTGGGATAGGGATCCCGATATTGATCAACCATCCCAGTGTGAAAGGACTAGTCATCACGCTCATTGGGGTTATACTGAGCTGGGTTTTTGTGAGCATGTCAGCGCTGGCTTATGTGTTGAGTCGTGACAAAGCTCGTGGCATTGGCATTGCGATCTTACTTTGGATCTACTTTGCGCTCCTTTACGATAGCCTCGCCCTCACCCTTTTCTATGCATTTAGCGATTATCCGCTAGAGCCCTTGATGATCACGTTATCTGCTTGCAATCCTATTGATCTGGCCCGATTACTGATTGTACTGCAGCTTGATGCATCTGCCTTAATGGGATTTAGTGCTGCCGTATTTAGAGATTATTTGGGATCCCCTCTGGGATATTTCTTCGCCATTCTCCTATTGGTTCTTTGGATAGTCATTCCCTCAATCTTGGCCGTGAGAATATTTAGAACTAAGGATCTATGAGTGAAATTTGGCAGACTGCGACGGGACGCATCAAAATCTCACTATTTAACTTGACGTGCGCTTCGATACTGGGCTGTATCATGCGGTTGGCGTTTGTGACAGAGCTGACATCGATCAACTATAAGTATATCCTTCATGCGCATTCCCATATTGCAATGTTGGGTTGGGTCTACCTTGCCCTTTTCACCCTACTGATTGCAGTATTTCTGGACAAGAAAGCCAACACAAATCCACTCTACGGTCGTCTTTTCTGGCTGACACAGGTTTCGGTCTTGGGCATGTTGATTGCATTTCCACTGCAAGGATATGCGACATGGTCGATCTTCTTTTCGGCATTGCATGTTTGCTTGTCTTATATTTTTGCGTTTCGATTTCTCAAGGACCTTAGAAGCCAGGGGCCTGCTAGTCCAGCCAGCCGTCTGGCTCGTTGGAGTATCATCTGGATGCTAGTGTCGACGCTCGGTCTGTGGGCACTGGGACCAATCAAGGCACTGGGACTGGGCACCACCATTTGGTATCATCTTGCCATTCAGTTTTTTCTGCATTTTCAGTTTAATGGTTGGTTTGTTTTTGCCTTGTTGGCTTTGTTATTTAAGAGCAGAGAGGACAAATCTGAAATGGTCGATCCACAGAAATTTAAGCGATTTTTCACCCTGCTCTTGATCTCCTGTCCGTTGACATTCGCATTGGCAGTCGCTTGGTCGACACCGAAGCTCAGCATATTTTTAGTAAACAGCCTAGCAGTCATATTGCAGTTGGCCAGTGTGTTTTTCTTGCTGCTTACCCTTGGCAGTAGTTCTTGGTGGCATTTTTTTCGGCAAAAGCTGACTTTGATCGAGCTAGCGCTCGCTATGTTTGTTCTGAAATGTGTGATTCAGGCAGTGGTGGTGATACCCTCCATTGCAGAGGTGGCTTACACCATCCGGAATTTCGTTTTGGGTTTTCTACACCTTCTCTTGCTAGGGAGCATCAGCTTAGGTCTGTTGGCTCTTGCAAACAATCGAGGAGTGATCGATTTATGTAGATCATCGACTAGGATAGCATTGGTTTTATTTATAGCAGGTTTTGCCATTACGGAGATCTTGCTTTTTGTGCAGGGAGCTATGTTCTGGGGTAGTCTTGGGCTGATACCCTATTACTATGAAATCCTTTTTATCAGTTCATTGCTTTTGCCAATTGGGGCAGGGGGGTTGTTCCTAAGTACCCGGAAAAGGTCTTAGTGTTTCGTCTCGTAAATGAGACACTAGTAGACCGACCCATTGGTTTTTGTGATCAAGTCTAATGGGATTTTGATTTTAGACGAGGCGTCAAAACGCAGACAGGGCTCCGAGTCCTCGCGGCCTCGAGAGTCGCGGGATAGTAGCCCTGGAGAGGCTTTGTAACGAAGTATAAGATTAAAAGACATTAGAATTGGTACTAAGAATTAATGGGTCGGTCTACTAGTGCGAAATATTTCCAGAAATGGTAGTGCGGATTCCTACATTAATGCGAGCGATTGTCGCATCTACTTTTGTGGAATAATCAAGAGTGGAACATGGGTTCTAGTAGACATGGCCTTTGTCGCACTCCTATGAAATATACCGTGCAGTACATTGCCCTTTGCGCGTGCCATCACAAGCAAATCAGTACCAGATGTCAAGCAATGCTCATTAAGAGCAGAGTACACATCCTTGCCCTCTATGGTATGGGAGGTCGCCACTTGTTTAGTGTTTCGACAGAGGGTAGAAAGCAGCATTTGTGGTGAATACGTTTCGTTTTTTTGTTGTACATGTACGACTTCGGTCTGGGCCTGAGTAAAAGATACAAGTGCAGATAGAAGAATTGAGATTTCATTATCTACTTCTTCAATAGCTCCGGCGTAGACAATTTTCGTAGTCCGTTGATAGGTAGAATCACCAGGCACGATCAGTATTGGTACGGATGCTTGGTTTATTACACTGAGTGACACCGATCCAAATAACTGTTTTATGTGATTGCTACCGGTAGCGCCCATGATCACAATTGTACCGGGTTTTTCTTTAGAATAATGGATAATTTCAGTGGAGGCTAGTCCAACCGTTGTCTTTGTAACTGCATTCTGCAAGGAAATCAAGTGAGGATGGTCCATGGCCAAATCAGCTACAAATTGCTCCACGTTCTTTTTTCGGTTAGCGATCATTTGGGTTGCACTGAATGAAGCATCAGCGGGACTGCCCTGCACAGGATGAACAGTGTGCAAAACGGTGAGTGGCAAACCCAAATCTTGGGCAAAACCTGCAGCAAAACATAGGGCATTGGAAGAATTGTCAGATAGGTCGATGGGTACTAAGATGTTCTGGATAAGTGATTTCTGTTGTTCCATAGAAATTGCAAATTTTACTCGACCTATGTAATGAGCATGATCGTCATCGGGTAAAATCCAGCGATCGTTCACCTTGCAAGCAGGTATTCGTCTGATGTTCTCAGCTAAAAACTTTGAGGTGTCACTTACCTCGGTCAGCTGCACTTTGGGAGCACCTTTAGATGGAAGTTGAAGTACTTCTGATTTGAGCGACAAATAAGAAGATGAGGGCTTACCGTATAGTGATACTTTGATTGGTTCATCCTGATTTGGCATTCATCGCTCTTTGAATCAAATTTATCTGTCTTTAAATGCGGTAGCGATGACATTGATCAGTACATTTATTGATAATGCTCACTAAGGAGGATCCACAGAATCTAGCTGCCAAACTGGAGGCAGTTATTGAAACCGCAATTGATGGTATCATAACCATCGATGAGCGCGGTCGGGTAGAGAGTGTCAATAAAGCCGCAGCGAATCATTTTGGTTATGATCGAGATGAGATCGTGGGCAAGAATATAGCGATGCTCATGCCCGAACCTTATCGATCAGAACACGATGGATATATGCACCGCTACCAAAAAACTCGGATACCACATATCATTGGTATTGGGAGAGAGGTGACTGGCAAAAGGAAGGATGGGTCTCTCTTTCCGTTTCGACTGGCGGTCAGTGAAGTGGTCTTGCACAATCGTGTCATCTATACCGGGATTATCCACGATTTATCTGAAGTCAAACGTGCAGAAGCCGAATTGGTTGATCTGACCCGAGAATTGGAAACCCGAGTACAACAGCGAACAAACGAACTCGAAGAGACGGTAAATGACCTGCTCAAGACAAAGGAAAAATTGCAAATTTCACTCGACAAAGAAAAAGACCTCAACGAACTAAAATCCCGCTTTGTGAGCATGGCCTCTCATGAATTTCGAACTCCTCTAAGCACTATTCTATCCTCGATTTCTTTGGTTGAGAAGTACAACACAATATCCCAGCCAGAAAAACAACTGAGGCATGTTGAAAAAATAAAGGCTGCAGTCGGAACTCTGACCGGGATCTTAAATGATTTTCTCTCCTTAAGTAAAATTGAAGAAGGGAAGATAGATGTCACGACAAGCGTGGTTGACATAGACGACCTACTTCAATCGATTGAGGTCGAGCTGGAGAGCTTACTTAAAGGGCATCAAATGAAACAACTGGGACGCAGAGGGGTAAAACTAGTGACGGATAGTAGAATATTAAAAAACATTCTTTTTAATCTTCTGAGCAACGCGGTCAAGTACTCACCTCCAAGTTCAGAAATCCGATGTGTGGTGGAGGCCAACAAAAATAGAGTGCATATTCGAGTGGAAGATGAGGGGATGGGGATTCCGGAATCTGATCAAAAACATATTTTTTCTCGATTCTTTAGGGCGGAGAATGCGATTAATATTCAGGGCACTGGTTTGGGTCTTAATATTGTGAAGCGCTATGTGACGCTTTTACAGGGTAAGGTGCACTTCAGTAGCGAAGTGGGAAAAGGCACAACATTTTATCTGGAATTTCCGATAAACGTAGGATCATGAATCAGGAACCAAAGAAAATCTTAGTTGTCGAAGACAATGAAAACATACGGGAGAATATTGTAGAGATTCTCGAATTGGCAGGGTATGCAGTGCACGCAGCAGACAATGGTAAGAATGGAATTGAGAATGCAATCGCACATCAACCAGCATTGATCCTGTGCGATGTGATGATGCCAATTTTAGATGGTTTTGGTATGCTCAAGATTCTCCAACAAAATCCCGCCATTAATCATATTCCATTGATTTTTTTAACAGCGAAATCCGAAAAAACGGATATTCGAAAAGGGATGGGGCTGGGAGCCGATGATTACTTGACTAAGCCTTTTGATGATACCGAATTATTGCAAGTGGTAGAGATGCGTCTCGCTAAGAGTGCACGCCTAAGAGAACATGCAGGTACTGAAAATCCAGCTAGTGTGTTTTTATCCGACCAAAAGGCAATGGCAATCATGGATGAGCTATGCGATGGATCGGAAAAACGAAGATTTAGTGCCAAGGAAGAAATATTCCGAGAAGGGCAACAAGCCCGCTGGCTCTACCGGGTAGAAGAAGGTCAGGTGAAAACATATCAAGAGAATGACTACGGCAAAGAACTTACCACAGCACTCTTCGGACCCAAAGAATACTTCGGCTACCACTCACTTATTCTCGATGGAGTGCACGAGAACTCCGCCAGTGCTTTGACTCATTGCACGGTCAAATTGATCCCTAAAAGTAATTTTCGTGACCAATTGTTCGGAAGCCTAGATCTTGCAGCTTATTTCATCAAGCTATTTGCAGCTCAGGCGATGGAGAAAGAAGGAAAGCTTATTGAGATGGCCTACGATTCCGTGCGCAAAAAAGTTTCTAATGCGCTCCTTATGTCTGCTAGTAAACAAGGAACAGACAAGGATCATTGTGTACTATCTCTCTCGCGAGAAGAATTGGCATCACTCGCTGGGACAGCAAAAGAAACCCTCATTCGCACCCTATCCGATCTGAAGTCCGAAGGAGTGATTATTGTTGATGGGAAGAATATTGAAATTCCGAGCATGAGGGCTCTGGCCAATATTATTCGTTAATATCAATTAAAAATCAATTCTTGCCTGGTAGGTTTTTATTATCTTCCAGAAGCGCATGAATAAGGTCAAATGGTGTGACAATTCCTCGTAAATGCTCTCCCTCCACAACCAAAATAGCGTGTAAGATATTTTCTTCGAAAATCTCGACCGCAATCTCAATTCCTTCGGTTGGATTCAATTTGGCCAATCCCAAAATCATTATTTCTTCGACTTTTGTATTCACCAATCGAAAATCTTCTTGCTGACCTTCGAGATAGGACAAACCCTTGCCTCTTCGAAATAGGAATAAATCTGACTTGCTCACGATCCCCACGACTTTACCTTCGTCGATGACGGGTAGATGATGAATTTTGTGTTCATCAAATAGTAGTTGCACCTTCTTGAGATTATCTACCGGAGCCACGGTTATCGGGTCTGGAGTCATAATGGTGCTTATTGGTGCGGATAGATCCATACGTTTTATTTAGTTACTTGCATGAGTTAAGACTACCAAAATCAACTCAGAATACTGTTTGATTTTATACCTGCAAGATCGTGCTGAGGCATTCGTTTTGGGATGATGATGCTCATGATTTCTCATGATCCTAATCACCGTTAGTATATTTGTACTGTTGAAAATTGGTTGGAACGTCCTCAAGATTCCACAGGTCATCGTTGGCCAGGACCACTTTTTGCTGGCATTCGCCGAGTTTTATACCTGGTCACGGCATCGCTATGGACATTGCCTAAATCCGACTGCAATGATGCGCCGGTGTATGCACAACGATCAGATTTTGATCGATACACGGTATGGCTAGTACACTCAACAGATTGCCATCGAGCCGCACCGGAAGAGATCTGCGTGCTCCAAAAAATGGCCGACTTAAATATGTTGCTTGAGATATATTCAGCATGGCAATTTCCTGTGCTGCAGTCTGCCTATTTTCTTCTCCTGTATTCCAGTTTAGGGCCAGTGATGAGCAAATATGGAGACCATTTCAAGCCGCAAATAGTAACATTGTAGAAGAAAGAGGGGTCAGAGAAGCAGCCGATCGATTTGGCGTATTTATAAATAATTAGTACATTCCATTTTAATATCAAAACCTTCAACCCTTTCAGAAGCCCAAGAAAAGTCCACTCCTAGATAGTATTGTTTAACATCTTTAAACCTTCTCGTGTTATGAAAAATCATCTTACTGTAATCTTTGCAGTTCTCATTCTCTTACCACAAGTCCTTCATGCTCAAAAACTTCGCAACAAGCGAGCTGAAGTAAAATATGTTTCACTTCCCAGCGAGGTTTTGCCAGCGGAATTCATGACGTACTCAGTAGAGGTACAAGGTCATAACAACAACGCGAGCATGATCAAAATGGATGGCTTCAAAAGGCTGCCTTCGGAAGGTCACTTGCGCATTGTTGTCAATACCAGCTACCCGGATGTAGGCAAGGGAAAATATACGTCAGAAACCCGCACTACTAAGGATAAGGATGGTAAAGAGACGAAAACCACATACCATTGGTACAATTTTCCAGTGGGTTGCTATACCAGTTTTCGTATCCTAGACCCAGAGGGCAATGTGCTCGCCTCAGGCAAGCAAAATAATACTGGAACCGACAAATCGAGTGAGTCGAGAGACTACAAATGGTTGTCTAAAAACTACTCCAAGATGTACAACGAGGCCAAGCAGACTTTGGGCAAAAGGAGTGCAGCTAAGATATTTAAGGCAGCTCAAAACGCTTTGGATACAAAGTTTGATTTTGACCTCCGTTCGACCGGGCCTCAAGTACACTCGATCCGCAAGCATGATACAGAAGCTCAGTTTGAATCAAACCTTGATAAAACACTTGCAGTATTTAAGGAGGCAAGCCACTATTCTACTGCCGACGAGCTGCAAGAACAATTAAAAGAACCGACTGAATTTTGGAAGACTCAACTGCAGGACACATATCGGGGCGACAAAAAATTGTCGCGAATATATGTGGCAGCTGGTTTAAATCTAGCTGTGGTGTCGCTCTATCTTGACCAGTTTGATCTTGCAGAAGAATATGCTCAATTGGTGCTTGCTGAGGATCCAAAAGAAAAAGAGGCCAAGCGAATAGTGGAACGTATCGCGAAGCTGCGTCCAGGAATGAAGGCTCACGATATTTATAGCATGCACCACTACCGTAATCTCGAAGAAGCAAAACCACCCTCAGAACTTGCTGCCTTTGAAGAAATGCAAGAGGAGCTTGAAGAAGAGAGCGAAAGCAGTATTGGAAAAGTTGTCTTGCTTGGCGAAGAGCTCAGTGGAAAGATTTATGTAGACAAGGATGCAGACGATTTTATTTTTGGAGAGAATGGAAATGTAAAATTTCTAATTAGTGAAAATAGTGAGATTGAGGAGATCGATCTTGCTCATCCCGATGTCGAATCTTTTGCGATCAATGATCGAGTATTTAAGAAAATGAAATTCACTCCGCGAGCTAAAGGTGACTCAGAAGAAGGAATGCATATTCTAGAAGAAGTATATATTTCGGAGAAAATAAATCTCTATAAATATTATCCGGTAGGCAGCTCACTTAGTGATGCAACACAAGAATATATCTTTATGAAAGGTGCAGATGATGCACTGGTATCCCTTTATGATACGCAATTTTTGATCTTGAAAAAAGGTTTGGCCAACTATTTTTCAGACTGTGCAGATTTGCAAGAGATGTGCAATGAAGGCGCTTTTGCTATGCAAGGAGATGATCTAGTCAAAGCAGCAAGAATCTATTCGGAAGTGTGTGAATAATTATTTGTCGCGCACGGGTCTTGCTACGAGATCATGTGCCCTCCATCTGCTGTAAATGTCGAACCCGTGCAATAACTGGATGCTTCCGAAGCGAGAAAGACAGCCAAGCCCGCCATTTCGTCTGGCAAGGCCATCCGGCTAGAAGGGAGGTGTTTTTCTACTTTGCGCAAAAGGTCTTCGTTTTGCCAGAGTGCTGAGCTAAATTTTGTTTTAATCAAACCCGGACAAATTGCATTCGAACGAATGCCATCGCGACCCCATTCTTTGGCTTGATTTTTTGTGAGCATAAGCAGTGCTGCTTTAGAAATACCATAAATACCCAAGCCAAAACTGGGCTTCATGCCTTCTACCGATGCGATATTTATAATAGATCCACCTCCTCGTGATTTCATAATCGGGTGGCAGAGATTGGCCAGTAGTAGGCAGGCCCGCACATTGATATCCATGAGTTTGTCAAAAAGCTCTGCCGAGCTCTCTACCAAAGGACCATAGACGGGGTTGGTGGCTGCATTATTGATCAGAATATCAACGCCTCCATAAAGTTCCTGAGTCTTTGCGACTAGCTGTATAAGCTGATCAGTCTCGCCAACGTGACAAGCGACCCCAGTGGCATGGCTTCCTATTTCGTGGGCTACGCTATCGACGGCCTCCTGGTTTCGACTACTTACCACTACCTGTGCACCAAACTCCGCAAGAGCTCGCGCCATTGATGCACCGATGCCTTTAGATGCACCGGTCACAATAGCGACCTTTCCATCTAGTCTGAATTTGTCTGCGTACGTGGTTGTCATAGTTCTATGGCATTTTATGATACTAAAAGTACAGTTTAACCACCGTCTATTTTCCAGGTTGTGTAGTAGAGTTCTAAATGTGAAGGAAATGTGAACAATTGTTAAATCTCTATTGGAATTCCAATAAAATGCAACTCTCTGAGTTTAATATCCGTCTATCGATGTAAAGGAAGCGAATTCACTCTTTTAACTCCTCCTCAATAAGAATGATCAGATCAATCAGAGTCGCATGTGTGCGATCGGTTTGATATATCTAAAATGAAATAGGCCCATTATGAACGAGATAACCAGGAAAAGTACGTGTATTATGTTTACGGATGTGGTAGGGTACACCGCAATGATGGAGCGAGATGAGTTAGAGACTTTTCAAATTGTATTGCAATTACGTAAAATGCTTGAGGAGGTTCATGAGCGATATGCTGGAAAGTTATTGCAGTTTATTGGCGATGGCAGCTTGAGCACTTTTGAATCAGCAGACGATGCAGTGGCTGCAGCGATAGAAATTCGAAATAAGATTCCAGCATTGCTCAATATCCATTTACGAATCGGATTGCATTATGGCACCATTATTCAGGATGGAACAAATACTTGTGGCCACGCGATCAATCTGGCCTCTCGGATTGAAGATTCTGCAGAGGAAGATGCCATTTTATTATCAGAAAGTCTAGTGGCCCAAATGGCCGATACTTCAGCTTACTCACTGGTTTCACAGGGCGATTTTCAGTTCAAGAATGTGCGCCAAAGTCTTGAGCTCTTTTCGATTGAGGAAGAAGCTGTCTACGCAGATGCTTCGGTCGTCACTGAGCGAGTATCTGTCGGTTTTCTAAGTCGGTGGTCTTCCTATTTTGCCAGCTCGCTATTGATGGTGCTTTTTGCCTTTCAAATCATGGGCTCTAATGCCAAGCCATCGTCTCATAGTGAGATAGAATCTTGCTGCCAAAAACAACTGCATTGTCAGAAAGTAGAGCAAAATAAGACCAGATTGTGCGGCTTATCTGGCGATAAAAAGGACGGGTTATTACTCTAAATCGGCAAATTAACCCCGAATCTGTGGCGTAATACTCCTTAATAAACCCCGAATCTGTGACAATGTACTCTTATATTTGCCCCGAATCTGTGACATTTGGGAATGATCGAGAGAAATATATTAGGCGATTTGCTTGCATGGCAGGCAAGAGATTCGCGTAAGCCCCTGATCATAAGAGGCCCTAGACAAGTGGGCAAGACGACCCTAGTAAAGGACTTTGGCAAGAGATATCGCCAGTTCCTCTACTTCAACCTGGAGCCATTTGTGGATCTAGATATCTTCGAAAACGATTTTGGGATACATGAGCTGGTTCAGAGCATGTTTTTGGCCAGAAACGCGAATCTTGGAGTATCCGAGACATTGGTCTTTCTCGATGAGATTCAGGAATCTCCAAGAACGATCAGGAGACTGAGGTATTTTTATGAAGAATATCCTGACTTGCATGTAATTGCTACGGGATCACTATTGGACCATGCATTAGGGGCAGTCGGTTCATTTCCAGTTGGCAGAGTAGAGTATTTGGCTCTCCATCCCTTCGATTTTAGCGAGTTTCTTCGTGCACTTGGGCAAGATGAAGTCCTGTCCATCATGAAACAGATACCGGTACCTGCTCATAGTCACAATATTATTCTAAAACTCTTCCACCAGTTTGCGATGGTTGGCGGAATGCCCGAAATAGTGAGTGCTTTTGCGAAGTCACGGGATATGACCTCTTTTCAGTACCTCTATGACGCTCTACTGGAGGGATATCAGAATGATATAGATAAATATGCATCAAGTCGAGCAGAGCGAGAAATCTTGCGCCACCTGATGCTCGTTGTTCCACTGCATGCTGAACAGCGGATTACCTTTCATAATTTTGCTGGCTCAAACTACCGATCACGTGAGGTTGGCGAAGCACTAAGGTCTTTAGAAAAAACCAGGATTCTTTCACTCATCTATCCTACATCCGACACCGCAATTCCTGCGATCCCCAATCGACGAAAGAAGCCTCGTTTGCAATATTTGGATTCTGGGCTCTCCATTCATAAAATGCAAAGCCACCGCGAAATAATTGGATTAGATGATCTTAATCATGCGACAAAAGGACGAATTGCGCAGCAGATTGTGGCTCAAAATATTTTAGCTTCCCATTCTTCAATCTCCTATCAAAATCTTTTTTGGGTTCGCGAACGTAAAGGTGATGCTGAGGTAGACTTGGTCTATCCCTATCAAGGCAACTTGATTCCCATAGAAATTAAATCAGGTGCATCTGGAAGACTTAGGTCTCTGATGGAATTTATGAATCGCTGTGATCATGGATACGCTGTCCGCATGTATGGTGGGCACTTTTCAATTCAAAAACTCAAGACAACCAAAGGGAAGTCTTTTACGCTTCTAAATTTACCGTACTACCTAAGCGGTTTTCTTCCGGATTATCTCGGATATTTGACAACGGCGAAAATATAGGTGTACCACTACCCCACCAATAAGAATGCCGCCCAAACTGACGGGTCGTATTTCTTGCGCAATTTAGTTTTAGTCTTCGTCCAGGATTCTCCAATTGTTAAACCACGAGTCAGATTCTTAGTAAACTCCTTGAGAAAAATACTTTTACTCTCGGCAGAGATGTTATCTCTGGAGTATAGGATCACCTTGGTGCCGGCTTGCTTAAAAGCATCCAGCAGGGCTCCGATATTACTATCTACATCTCCCGTGATCGCTTGTGAATGACCGCTTAAGATGACGAGCTTGGTTTTGTTGAGATCGAGTCTGGAGATCTCAAACGCAGTCATATAGCCGGGCAAAGATGATCCTGATTTGGGCCTTCGCACGATGGCATTAGCTTCGTCAAAGACGAGACTAGATCGCAGTAATGGCTCCGTGGTCGTCTTGGCAAAATATTGCAATGAATCTGCCTTAGGCTGATGTACATATTCAGGATTGAAAAAGTAGCGGAAAGTAGACAAGTGTATGAGATCGGGCCCATCATTGACATACTTGATAAAGGTCTCTTTGTTGCCAGGTATTTCCTCACTACCTAACCAATTGGCGTTCCAATTTTTCTTGCGTAAGGTGCTTGCCATTTTATCTAGCTCAGCCTTGCTTCCATTGAGTGTTTTGAAATTAATCCTACTCATTAACGAGTCTGCTACGACAGCGCGGATATCAAGACTGAGCTCTCCGACTGGTGTGACATTGTCGTCATAGTCAAAACCTCCTGCCAGCAGAGCTTCGCCACCGGCCAACTTAAAATTAGAGGGTCGCTCGACACGTCGCAGATATTGCACTTGATAGGTTTCTTCCACATATTCACCTTCGGCATCTTGCATAGTTTCAAAAGCGCAGTTGACAGTGCTGCCATGACTGATTATGAAGAGTTTGCCCGGCTTAAGTGAAGGGGACAGCGCCTGCCAGATCTCGTTGCAATCCATCTTACCAGCGGGCATGACCACAGTCTGACTTTGATTTCCTTGCCCCCCGTAGAGAAAAGCAATCCATTGTTCTTCGTCGACATACCTGCTGCAATCGAAGAGCTCAATGTAGGTGCCATCGGTACCGGCTCCTTTAGTCACGCCGAGCACAGAAGATGTGGCACCAAGTGCTTTTGCATAACTGTCAGCATTTGTCTTCAACTCATCGATCGTTTGGGTGCCTTCATTTTGCAAGTCCCTACTGCTATTGTACGTCTCGTATAGATCATCTGAGATCTGCTGCCAGCGTTGGAAACGATCGATTAGATCCTGGTCAGGAGATCCCTTAATACGTGCCACCGTAGCTGGATGAATGATATTTTGCAGCTGTTCAAGCTTGGCAAAAACTTGGTGTACGTCAAAGACAAACTTTGGGTCTTCCGTATCACGCAGCAATTCGATGAGCTCACCGACAAAGGGGAACAGCACTTTATCACTCGCACCACGCTCTTCTTCAGATAAGAGGGGATAGGTATAGTCCAACTGTCTGTTGAGACTGGTTACGGCGAGCTGTGCAAATTCTGTGGCCTTGGCTCGATTATCCATGCTGAGATACACGCTGCTCAAGTCTCGTGAGGTCTGAAATACGAATGGATGACCCAAATCATATTTACCGAGGTAGCTATCGTATGCTGCAGTCAGTAGCTGAATCGATGTATCGGCATTGATGTCTTTGAATGTTAATCCGAGGTCGGCCAGTTGCCGCAGATAGCGTGCGTCATCCTCCCCATATGATTGCCGATAGATCTCTGCTGCCACCATTTGATTTGCCAGCGCTTTGCGATCATTGCCCAGCGCAGTGTATAGATCTGAAACGGCAGCATGCAAATCTGCCTGTACAGAACTTCCTGATCCATAAGCAACACCCACATACTGCAGCGCATCACTCAAGTAGGTCTCTGCCTGTAGATATTTCTCACGACGGCGCAACATATCGCCCATATGAATTTGTGAGATCACATATTGCGGACTTGTCTTCTCAGCGCGCAGGGAAATAAGCACGTTGGCCTCCTCAATGTATTTAGCAGCCTGGTCGAGACTATCCACTTCCAGATAATGGCCTCCCAACCGATCTAGAAAGCTGGGATAAATCCCATCGTCCTTAAGTTGAGGGTTTTCTTCAAAATATGCCAAAGCTTGTCGATAGATAGGTGTCATGTTTCGCTTGCGTCCGAGCCTTTTTTGCAAATCGATGGCCTCGTAATAGTAGTCCAACTTACGAGGGTGGCCGACTGGCAAAAAACTTTTCGACAGTTCGAAAGCTTGCATGATCAGGTTGCTGCCTTTTCTGTACTCTCCTGATGATTCGTATACCTTGCCCAGCGCCAGAAAAGCAGTCAAGTACTCGTCCGACTTTTGGGTATAGACCGACTTGGCGATCCGCACACTTTCTTTCGCAAATTCTTCTGCCTCCGCATAGCGATCGAACACCAGACGATTTTGTGTAGACCGCAGCAGAAGGTCGAGATAGAGGCCATCCTCGCCACTATTGTTGACTTCCATCATCTCCAAAACACGATCATAGGAGGCAAACGAACTTGTATCTCCTGCACTTTCCTGTGCGTCAGCAAGATTGATAATCGTTGCCCGCACTTCCGGCATGAGCGCCTGCTCATCTTTATCGTACCAGTCTAGGGCCTCTTGAAAGTAGGTTTGAGCAGCTGGATAGTCGCCATCGTTCAGTTGGCGCAGCCCTTGCCAGTTGCTAAATTTAGCCATAGCTTTGGCCTGCGGAGCAGCACTGTTCTTTTCGGTCGTGTAAGCCTCCTCAATCATCGGGTAGCTAAGGCTTGTGGCGCCGGCTCCAAAAAACATGGAGATCACACTATCTTTCTGGGGCCAAGTCATCTTGGCAAACTCTTCGATCATTTGAGCATGACCGCTTTGGATCGTTCCAAACGTAATACTCAAGAGCAAAAAGCCAATTCGAATAACATTCATAGTCGTAAAATTGAGTGCAAAAATAGTGTTCCAAATCTTCTACCCGCACTCGCAGCAGCAAAGTCTCGTAAGAGTCCCTGCAAAACCTCTGTTTCAAGCCAAGATTTGAATCAAATCGCCTTCGGATTTTTCCAGCACTACTGCATGGATCATCCCTCTGATCTCGTTTGGTAACGGTACAACGACGATCCTGTTAAAATGATGCCTGACTGTGCCGGTTATTCCTCTGGTGCTGTATACCTCACCAGGTCAATGTTTATTCGATTTGGATCGACAATGGCAAAATGTCGGTCGCCCCAGGGTTCGTCAAAAAACTCCAGCACAATCTTTATGCCTTTCGTCTTCAACTCCTCGTACAAGGCATCAACTTCTTTCGACCTCGATCGTAAGGTAAAGGCCAGTACCGTCGAAAGCCCGTCTCTTTCATTCGTCATCATCAACGAATAAGCACAAAAACCCGGCGACCATCATCGATACACCCCCGATAATGAGCGCGTAAACGGAAACATTTCCAAAAAAAGACTTTAAGAGAAAACCCAATATACCGGCTGCCACGATTTGCGGAATGACGATAAAGAAATTAAATACGCCCATGTAATATCCCATTTTCTTTGCCGGTAGACTTCCGGCCAGCATCGCGTAAGGCATCGACAAAATACTTGCCCAGGCTATGCCTACTCCGATCATCGATACCAAAAGCATGTTGGGATCAGTGATAAAATAAATCGACAACAATCCCAAACCACCGCAGCATAGTGCCACGAGATGTGTCATGCGACGGGTGATTTTTTTTGCCAACAGTGGCAGTGCAAAGGCAGCCAATGCGGCAAAACCGTTGTAAATGGCAAAACAAATTCCGACCCAGTCTGCCCCTTCGTTGTATAGTGTCGATGCCGTATCAGTCGTGCCGTAGACGTGAGAAGTCACTGCCGAGGTTGTGTAAATCCACATGGCAAATAGCGCAAACCAAGAAAAAAATTGGACGGCTGCCAGCTGAATCATAGTGCGGGGCATCTCAAAGATGCCCATGAACGACTCACGAAGACCATCCCAAATTCCAATCTTGGCGTTCTCTTTTCTCAATTTTTCCAAATCATCTGGAGGATATTCCTCTGAAGTAAAAACGGTCCACATGACTGCACCGAAATATGCCACACCACCGATGTAAAATGACCACTTTACCGAGTCAGGAATTGTTCCATCTATGGCCGTATTGCTTACTCCAAACCAGTTGGTGAACATCCACGGCAAAGCGGAGGCGACAACCGCTCCGATGCCAATGAAAAAACTCTGCATCGCGAAGCCACTGGTGCGCTGTTCATTGGGAAGCATGTCGCCCACAAATGCGCGAAAGGGCTCCATACTTACGTTTATTGCAGCATCGAGGAGCCACAACATGATCACGGCCATCCACAGCGCTGTGGAATTGGGCATGAGAAAAAGGCCGATCGTGGCGAGGATAGCACCGATCGCAAAAAACGGACGTCGCCGACCCCATTTAGGATGCCAAGTACGATCACTGTAGTAACCAATAATCGGCTGCACGAGCAAACCTGTCACTGGGGCAGCAAGCCACAAGATGGGCAGCTCATCCTGGGCTGCTCCAAGCGTCTCAAAAATGCGACTCACATTGGCATTTTGCAGGGCAAATCCAAATTGAATACCCATGAAGCCAAAGCTCATATTCCAAATCTGACGAAAGGACAAACGTGGCTTTGTGGAGCTGATCGAAACGGTAGCAGAATTATTCACGGGATTAAGATAGCACTTAACTAGAATGAACCTCCGTGCCATCTGCTCTTTTGTACGTCTGCCTACGATTGCGAGGCAAAATCACAGTGGAGCCCCTGATTTCACTGGGTTTTTGACTTTCGCGACGAAAACCCAATGCATAAATTGGGATTATTGCGAGGCAATTTTGCCTGCATACTGAAAAGCACGAGTGAGCGTGGGCTGATCGAGTAACCATTCTAGAAAATCATCAAGTTCAATATGTATTTTTCTTGTTGTGAAATTTCTATAAACATAGTGTTGGACTTTGCTTGCAGAGCATAGTTTTCTGAAATGGGCAAGATCATGATGGCCAAATTCTATGACCGTCGTATTTTTCTGCATCCACACAATATTGGCTAACGCAGCTCCATGTTGGGCGATGACTATGGCCGATGAATGAAAGAGTTTCACCTGTTCTTCCAACGACATATTGTCCAGGATGACATTTTGAAATTCAAAGGGTGCAGCAGTGTGCCGAGCAATAAACTCAGCTAATTCATGTTGATTTGTGACCTCTCTACGTAGTGAGCCTCCATTTTTTGCCTTCGCCCTGGTCATGTAGTAGGAGTGAGGTTTGATCCGTTCGATCAGGATAATCTTATTTGGTGTGACTCTTTGGTTAATGTTGAGTTTGCGAAAAATATATTTTCTAAAACCCGAATATTGGAAATGGAGTTTATCCAGTGCTAAGGCATCCATACCGAGGAGTTCTATCTCTTGAGCAGATGAGGTATCGCCAGTGATTTGAAGTCGCGGGCCTAATATTTCTTGGAGCCTTTGTGTAAGTGGACCAAAATCTTGCATTAAAAATGTTGATTTTGGAGAGACCCGGGAAAGAACCAAACACAACGGAAATAGTAAATCGTGGATAAAGTGATAATAGTGCTCAATACTTCCTTTTACGAGCACAGTTGGA
>CAJQNM010000310.1 GCA_905479665.1 uncultured Saprospiraceae bacterium | reverse complement strand
TTGATGGAGGAAGCAAAGGCATATTATGGCGCAAAAAGTAGTGTGCTTTGCCTAGATCTGCTGCGCCAATTGCCGCTTTGGAGAACACTCCCCACGATTGCGGACGAAAATAAATGGAGTTCGCGCACACTCGATGCTCAGTATGAAGGATATATGGGTGTGCCACAGGAGACAGGACCTTTTACCGAAAAATTGGTCGAAAGTAAAACCCTGGGCCTTGTCCATGGTGCATATCTGGTAGATATGTTTGGCTTGATCTCCCACTCACGGAAATGTTGGGAGGATGAGAAGATCATTTTAGATGAAGAATTTTACGATGATAAAGTGGAATGGCTCGCCAAGGGTCTGCGCTATGGAGATATGGCGGCCAGCCATCTTGTTTTATGTCAGGGCTTTGAAGGTGGCCGTTCCAAATGGTTTTCCGACTTGCCGCTGAAAGGCTATCGAGGAGAAGCAATCATAGTTGACAACATTTCCTGGCCTCATCACATACTTAAAATGAATCAGTTCGTGGTGCCAGAGCGGACAGGTAAGGTCTGGTTTGGGTCGTACAATCGACATGATGATTTACCTCCAAAACCGACTCAGGAGGGAAAGTCATTTCTGCAAAGCCGGATGCAAATGCTTTTAAAAGAGGATGGAGTTATCCATGATCATTTCTGTGGAATTCGGCCTACCACCAGTGACCGAAGACCGTTCCTGGGCACACACCCCAATTTGCCCCATCTCCACATCTTTAATGGGTTGGGCACAAAAGGGGCCTCTCTTGCACCTTTACTTAGTAAATGGATGGTGGAGCACCTCGAAGACGGAAAGAAATTGCCAAGTGAAGTTGATGTGAAACGAGTGAGCTCATAGAGAGCACTTGATTTGAGTGACCGAGTTATAGGAACTGTTTTTTTTGTACCTCATATCTGAAAAAAAATTCCTGCTTTATCATTCCAAATAGAGTGATTTGACATTCCCTTATGCATTTTCTGTGTTGATTGCATCCAATAATAGAATGAGCTACTTTTTCACTAATATTCATGTCTTCACTATCCTTAAACAGTCTGCATGAAAAATCGTACCTATCTGGTGAGCATTTATTTGCTGGCTCTATTGGCTTGCACCACCAATCAAGTCATGAACAACAATAAGATCGTGAAAGACTATTCCAATCTAGATGACCTGTGGCAGAAGATCGACTCCCTCGAAGGAAAGGGCATGGAAAAGTCTGCGCTAGATCTCGTGCATAAAGCACATGATCTCGCTCAAGAACAGGAGGCAGATGCCTATGCGCTTAAAGCGATTTTAGTTAGGGAAAAGCTCCAGTATCGACTGGGAGATACGGGCAATGAGCCCATTCTGCCACAGATTGAATTGGCCCTCAGTGAGATCCAGGATGCAGCGCAAAAGGCTATTCTGAGTTCGATGACGGGTGAGTTGATGGCACAATCTGTGCAACAGTATGCTATGGAGTCTCCCACATCCGATGTGGCAAGGATCCTGAATAAAGCTGACTCCCTTTACGATCAGTCGCTCGACGTGCAAGGAGATCTTGCCCTGGAGGATTTTACCTTGATAGTCACACCAAAAGAATACGATTCGACGACGTTTCGCTCGGTGTATGATCTATTGCTCTACCGAGCAATCAACCATTACCGTAAAGATGTGAGAGAGGATTTACGTCTTTTGTCGACGATTGACCGTCCTGCGAAAGTCCTGAATCTCTACCAGCGCTGGAAAGATAATCACCGGGATGAGCCCGTTGCTCAAACTGTCATAGCGCTTTGGCAACTTGATTATTTGCGGCAAGCTGGGCCGGAGGCTGCAGATGTACGAGATCTCGAATATGTACAGGGTTTGGAAAATCTCGCGAAAGGGACCACCTCAGAAGAAGCTCAATACCATATCTCACTGGCTCGAGCAAAATACCTGTCTGGCATGTCAAGAGAGGCAAATTCTACAGCGAAAGCAGAGGCCGTGGCCATTTGTGAGCAGATGCTTAAGAACGAGTTGACGGAGGATCTGCGTGCGCGCTTTTCCTATCTCAATGCGACGCTGACTCAAGCCAATCTAACCTTTGAGACAGAAGGGGTTGTTCTTCCTCAAGAGTCGTTTCTGACCAAGCTAAGTTTTCAAAACATTTCTGAGGTTGCCTTGCAGATTTACCGGGTAGATCCAGATGTGTGGATCAATCAAAACCTTAATCATTACGAGGAAGTCGATTCGCAACTGAGTAGTCAGGAGGTTGTCCATACGGTAGAGATTGCCCTCCCGAAGACCACGGATTACCACCGACATACGAGCGAATATATTGCGCCCAAACTACCATTGGGATATTACGTGCTGGCCGTAAATGGCTCTTCGTTGCATTGCTACCGACTTATTGCCGTGTCTCAGCTTGCATTCACGACAAGAGAATATAAAGGCAAGTCGCAATTTTGGGTGCATGATCGCAAGACGGGCGATCATGCGCAAGGTGTTCAGGGAGATTGGTATTCAAGCTCCTATCAGCGACGTAAGGTCACGTTAAAGAAAGTCGCACAGACAAGATCAGAGCTGGATGGTGGACTACCAGCGCCAGATCGATCTCAGGAGTCTTTACGTTTGCGTCTTTCTCTTGGAGAAGATGTCTTATGGAGTGACCAGCAATTTCATCAATACGAATGGAACCAATCTCCCGTGTCTCATCAACAAATTCGATTTTATACGGATCGATCTATTTATCGCCCCGGCCAGCAATTAGATTTTAAAGGAATAATTACGAGCAATCGCACGGGGGAATATCCAAAAATAATTGCGGGAAAAAAGCTAGTGATAAAATTGCTGGATGGCAACCGTCAGGAGATTGACGAGCTCAATCTGGAGAGTAATGAATTTGGCTCGGTCGCTGGGTCATTTAGATTGCCTTCGGAGGGTCTGCTTGGCCAGGTTTTCCTTTCTACTGAAATAGGACAGCAGAACGTGCGTTGCGAGGAGTATCGACGGCCCACTTTTGAGGCAGAAATAAATTTTCCGCAGCCACAAATTAAATTGGGAGATAAAGTGGACGTGGTTGGTCTGGTGAAATCGTATGCGGGCTTTTTTGTTGCTGATGCACAGGTGAAATACCAGGTCGTACGTAACCCGTATTTTTATGGTTGGCGCTCCTTTCCCGTAAATCAGGCTGGAGTCACCATTGCTTTTGGAGGTGTTAAATCAGATGCAGACGGAAGATTTGATTTTACTTTTGACGCGATCGGCCCCAAAATATCCCACGGTAGGCAGCGCTCTAGTTATCGTGTGCTCATTGATGTCACAGACATCAATGGCGAGACTCAGCATTTTGAAGAGGCAATTATTTTAAGCGCAAAATCATTCCGTACGCAAATCGATCTATCTCCGCGGATCGCCCTCGACAAATTATTGGAAGGAATAAAAGTCGGTGCGATCAATCACCAAGGGAAGCGAGTGGATGCGGAGGGAAAACTATTCATTTATCGGGAAATTAGTTCGTTGCCATGGCAGCGCCAGAGATATTGGGCGGAGCCAGAACTGCAAGCATATACAAATCAAGAATTTGGTTTGCAACTTCCTCTTGATGCCTATCAAAGTGCGGTAGATAGTTTGCAACAAAAGGAGTTGGTTTTGGAAATTCCGGTATCAGCGTCCGATAGTTTAGTTTCTCTTCCACCCGAATTTCGCTCTGGTCGTTATGAATTTATCCTACAGCTGGAAGCACAAGGAGAAAAAGATGAGATGAAGCAAATCGTCGAAGTTGTGCAACCTGGATCTGGCTACATTCCGGTTTCATCGTTGCTTTGGATGACGGATGAACACATGACCACCGATGTCGGAGAGCGCCTCCGATTTTGGTTGGGCTCACCGGTGCCGTTGCAGGTTCGCCTGGAGATAGAAACGAAAGATGGATTCGAATCAGAGCAATGGATTTCCTTAGATGGTTGGAAGCAGATTGAGATCCCCATACGCTCGGAGCATCAAGGAGGTATTTTTCTCACGGTCTATGGCATTCATGAAAACCGCTATGCATCTGAGCATAGGCAAATTTCGGTCCCTTGGCAGCAAAGCAAGCTTGATATAGTCATAGGCAGTTACCTAGATCGGACTCGACCTGGCAGCAATCAGGAGGTAGTGTTGCAAGTGAATGATAGGAATGGCCAGGGTAAGTCTGCCGAAGTAGCGATGACTATCTACGATGCAGCGCTAGATGCGATTTTACCTCATCGCTGGTCGACATCATTTGGTCGCTCCAATGATCGCCAGGCAGGATACCGAGCTTCTCAATTTCAATCAAGGGTGGTCTGGCCGCAAGCGGCGCGGAGTGGTCGTGGAGTCGCGGCACCGCGTTATCGTAGCATGCCCAACTTTGATTGGTTTGGTATTTCTTATTGGGGGGTCGTTCATCCACCACCAATGGGTGTTAGGATGGCCAGGATGACTGGGGTGAGGAAAGAATCGATGTCGTCAGGTGCCGAAATGGCTGAAGCGGTCTCAATAGATGAGGATCAGCAGAATCTGCAGGATGAGCGTTTATCTAATGAGGAGATGTCTGCCGAAACCGTGCGAGATGACCTTAGCGAAAACCTGGTCTGGCTGGCTGCAGAGCAAACAGATCAAGAAGGAAATCTGACCCTGAAATTTGAGATGAATGATGCCTTGACGACATGGAAAACCTTGCTTCTTGCCCATGACAAAGACCTAGGCACTGCCTACCACGAATTTGAGTTTGTTTCCCAAAAGGAAATAATTCTCGTGCCAAATGCACCTAGATTCTTACGTGCTTCAGATCAGATCTATTTTTCTACCAAGGTAGTGAACACCACATCTGAGGAGGTCAATGCTTCGGTGACATTAGCGTTTGATCAAGCGGAAGAAGATGCAGTGATCCCGAGTTTTCCCGCAGAGGCCCAATGGATCAAATTGGCTCCTGGCGAGAGTCGCAAAATGAGTTGGAATATTGACCTAAAGGATACCCAACCCGGTACATTAACGTATTTAATAAAAGCAAATTCCGCTACCTATTTTGATGCAGTAAAGGATGATTTTCCAGTATTGCCGCGCCGCAAATTAATGACAGAGAGTCTACCGTTCTTTGTCGAAGCGGGTCAGTCGCAAGAGGTCTTTTTTCAACGCATGATTGAAGCAGACTCATTGATGGCTCATCATCGCATCACGATTGATATAAGTTCCAATCCGCTCTGGTATGCAGTGCAGGCACTTCCTTATTTGACATTTCCCGAACGGCCCTGTACTGAAGATTTAGCCAGCGTTGTGTACGCCAATGAAATGGCAGGGCACTTATTTGCGTTGCACCCAGGGCTTGCACAAGATTTAGATAGCTGGCTGGCAAAAGACCCGACGGGACGCCTATTCCAAAATAAAGGTCTGCTTCTTGATGAGCTGAGCAATACTCCTTGGTTGTCAACGGCAACAGAAGAGCAGAAACACTTAGCGAGTTTGCATCTGTTGCTTGACGAGCAGTCGCGCAAATCGGAGGTCACTAAAGCCCAACGCAAGTTGATCTCTCTGCAACTGTCGGGCGGAGCTCTCCCTTGGATCGCTGGAGGCCGACCGAATCGATTTATCACTCAGCAGGTCTTAGGCACGTTGGCTAATCTCGCAGATGCCGGAGCCATCGATTTACAACAGACGCCCTGGCAAAATTTCGTTCAGCGAGCGCTGACCTACATGGACGAGGAGCTGCAAGCTGATCATCGGAAAATAGGTCGTCAAGTGGCACGAAAAACGGCAAAATGGGAAGACGACCATATTGGACCGATTCATGCGCATGCGCTCTTCATCATGACGCAGCTGGCCCAAGTCGGATTTGAAGTGCCGATCAGCAAAGCGTACACTTACTTTGACCAACAGGCTGAACAGTATTGGTACGAAAAGAAAATCTATGTACAGGCCATGCTCGCTTACCGCGCCCTTCTTGAGGATAGGAAGGTAGATGCCTGGTTGACATCACTGCATGAACGATCTATAGAGACCAAAGATCGAGGCATCTACTGGAAAAAGAATGCTGGATATGATTGGCATGAATTGCCGATCGAGCAGCATGCCCTGCTTACTCGTCTCTTCTTTAAAGCCTGGCCAGAGAAAAGGCAATTGCATAGCCAACTGCAAAGGTGGCTTCTGCTGCACAAACAAACGAATCACTGGCCTACATCTATGGCCACCACCGCTGCTGTGCAAGCTCTGCTGCTCGATGATCGGCTTGGTCATGCACAGCCGGCACGTCTTGTGTTGGGAGATCAGGAAATAAATCAATCCACTTCTTCACGCGGTGGTATGTACTTCCGAAAATCGTACAAAGGAGATGGGCTTAACGAGGCGCTGAAGATCCTTACGGTTGAAAATCCAAATTCATGGGTGGTCTACGGGGCGATTCATTGGGAATACTATGCAGATGTGGATCAAGTGGATGAGGGAGTCGAACAGGCCAGGCTTGCCATTGAACGAACCTTTTTCAAAAAGCTGGAAAATGAATTTGTCGAGGTAGGGGAAGATGAGATTATTGTGGGCGATCGGATCCTGATCCGTTTTGCGATTTCTAGCGATAGGCCGATCGATTTTGTACAAATCCTCGATCACCGAGCAGCAGCTTTTGAACCGGTAGAGCAGCTAAGTGCGCATCATTACAAGACCGGAAGTTCTTACTATTTGAGCTCTGGCGATGTGCGGACCGATTTTTACATTGAGCATCTTGATCGTGGCCGGCATACTTTTGAGTATCAGGCTTGGGCTGCACAGGAGGGTAATATGGTCGGTGGTTTGGCTGAGATTCAGAGTGTTTATGCTCCTGAATTTACCGCCCATTCTAAGGGAATAAGAATGGTGATAAAGTGAAAAAGCCACTTCTTTCGAAGTGGCTTTTCACACACTCAAAACCCGTAGAATATTCTTTACTTGCATCCAAGTTAATGATCCCGCTTTTGAAAAACAAACATTTTACAGACTGATTGTTGAGAAGGCTAAAATGATCTAACTCAAATAAGAGAGTATGCTCCGGCCAGGTTATTAAATTATTGATAATCAGGGCACTGATCGTCTGAGTTACAAATCTCTTTCTTGCAGCTTATTGATGTCGTTTGACGGCAGGCTTCTGTCCTCATACGCAGACTGCTGATTTGTAGTTGGGATGAGGAAAGAAATAACTTAAAAGGAATTTTTTAGACGTTGAACTGTTGCAATTTACGGCCTAAGTACAAGTAAGAATTATGGAAGAACGGATCGAAAACGCAAATTCAGTTATTAAGAATCATATGATTTGGTCTATGGGTGCTGGACTCATACCCGTGCCCATCGCCGATTTTTTTGCGGTGAGTGCCATTCAGCTTGACATGGTGAGGCAGCTCTGTGTCCTGTATGATATTGACTACAAAGAGACTGAAGGCAAGGCAATGATCACCTCGATGACGGGGTCACTGATGGCTCGATTGGGTGCCCGTGCGATCAAATTTATTCCTGGTATAGGTTCCGTGATTGGCGGTGTGACGCTTGCAGTGCTATCGGGAGCCTCGACATATGCTCTCGGCGAGGTTTTCAAAAAGCATTTTGAAACGGGAGGCACCTTTTTGGATTTTGATCCTGCTCGCATCAAAAAGCTGTACGATGAGATGTTTGAAAAAGGCAAGGAGTATGCCCGCGATATTCGCCAGGAGCATAAGCAGAAGGCGGCCGCTGCCGGAAAAGTCCAGGACGCAGACGAAGGGCCGGTTGCAAAGCTGGCTCAGCTGGCAAAATTATTGGAAGACGGCCTGATCACTCAATCAGAGTTTGATAAGGTAAAAGCCCGAATCATCGAAGCCTAGGGACTGAAGAATCATAACTTCCCCATTTATACTGGTTCTTTTGAATTAATACTTCGTTATAAAAAATTCACGTAGCCCCACTATGCTTATTTTTTATGTCTTGTCTAAATCCAAAATAACTTTGTCTAAAGGAGAAACTTATGATTGGTCAGCCCCTTAGATAATCTCTTCCTCGTCCCACTGAGTGCTGGGCTGCATCCGAATTTGGTTGGTGAGAAGTATTTCCAGTGCTCGGCGCGATGACATCATGAACTCTTTATTTAGCGTCATTTCCTCGATCTGTTGTGGTGAAAAGTTGCTCCGTGCAAACTTATATGAGATTTGCACAGTACCAGCCGAGATTTGCAGCAGGTAGTTGGCCTGATTGTGAAAGAGATCAAGCTTCCATTCTGGGTGAGGCAATGATTTGATGAGTCGCATAGTTACAGCATAGATTTTAATCGGGGATCGGGAGCTAGTTCGTACGAGAATGGACAACCTCTTTTCCATTCCAAATAGCCAGCTATGCCAATCATGGCCGCATTGTCGGTGCAGTAGGAAATTTTAGGAATGAAAAGCTCCAGGTTACGTTCGTTGGCTACATTTCGTAATTGCCTCCGAAGACCAGAATTAGCAGAAACTCCGCCAGCCACAGCCAGCGTGGACAATGAAAATTCCTCCAGTGCAAGAAGACATTTGGACACCAGTGCTTCTACAATGTTGTGTTGGATTGATGCGCAAATGTCTGAAAGATTTTCAGCTACGAAATTCTCATTTTGCCTGATCTGATCCCGCAAAAAGTACAGTACGGAGGTCTTGAATCCACTAAAGCTGAAATCGAGGCCATCTATTTTTGCCGTAGAAAACTCGAAAATCGCAGATCCATTCGAAGCCTCTCGATCCACCAGTGGTCCGGCAGGGTAGGGCAGCCCAAGTAGTTTTCCTGTTTTGTCAAAGGCTTCTCCCGCTGCATCATCGAGTGTGCTACCCACGACCTCAAAGTGATCATAGTCTCGGACAATAACCAGTTGGGTATGCCCGCCAGAAACCGTGAGACAGAGAAATGGAAATGCTGGTTTTGGCTCTTCAATAAAGTGCGCCATAATGTGGGCCTTCATGTGATCAATGCTGATCAAGGGGATGTCCAGGGCAAAGGCCAATGCCTTGGCGAAGGTATATCCAACTAGGAGGGATCCCATCAGGCCTGGCCCTCGGGTACAAGCGATTGCCTTGAGTTGCGACTTATCTACGCCTGCTTGTGAAAGTGCTTTGTTGACTACTGGCAGTATGGCCTGAAGGTGCCTGCGGGAAGCAACCTCAGGTACGACACCTCCATACTGTTCATGTATAATTTGGCTGAAGACCACGTTTGAGACCAGCTCGTCATTGCAAAAGACAGCTGCACCGGTATCGTCGCAAGAGGATTCTATGGCAAGCAGGAAGTCAGACATATGTGGTGCAAACCTAGTGCATCGTATCTAAAAGTGGGCATGACTTTGGTAGATAAGTTTCTTCGTCATTTTTTGATACACCACGATAGACCAGGCATGCATCTTTCATGTGGAGAGCCGTGTGAAGATGTATCCGAGCACATTGGTGTAATTTCTTAATGAAAAATTGCTATCATTGTACAAGTCTAATCAACTGAATCTTAAGAGGAAATGAGATTAATTATCAACTTAGTTCTGATAGCAGTCATAGCACTGCTTGGCTACATGCTTGTTCATAGCATTGAGGAGCCAATCAAATTTAAAAACGAAAAAGATCGTCGAGAAAATGTCGTGGTCGACAAGTTGCTCAAGATCAGAAAGATGCAGGAGTTTTACCGCGATATCACGGGAGGTTCTTTTGCCCCAAGTTTTGATACACTAAAGCATGTCCTTGAGACGCAAAGCTTCATGGAGATCAAAGCATCTGGTGATCCTGATGATCCGAATAACACGATGGGCGTCATTTATGACACCACCTTTATTCCCGCGATTGACACAGTTCTGGCAATGAATATCAATTTGGATTCATTGAGATTCGTCCCTTTTGGCAATGGAGCTGAGTTTCAAGTGGTTGCGGATACCTTGACCTATCAAAGTACTTTGGTCAATGTGGTGCAAGTAAATACCCCTCGCAATGTTTTTATGGGCGAGTACGCAGATCCAAGATTCGCACAGTATGACAACTCGTACAGACCAAACTCCTTGATTGGGTTTGGAGATTTGAACAAACCAAATCTTTCAGGCAATTGGGAGCGCTAATGTTGCTTGTTTGAAAGCTATAAAAAGTATCGATACGCAGCTGTCCATCCTTCTCAGGTTGGACAGTTTTGCTTTTATGGCTCGCACGAATAGCGAGGTCACTCAGTTTGAGCAGATTCCATGGAAGGCTAAACCGGGCGATATTCAACATCTGCCACTCCAAGAGCTCATTGCGCTGGTGGATCAACACGACTTGGCAAAAGTTGCTCAGAAGCATGTTCAAGTAAATGTCGACCATAGTCAATTTACGCTGGTTCCGAAGAAACTTTTTGACCGATCGAGGTGGTGGGTCTACCTGCAAAGCATTTTTCCGGCTCTCACACGTGACGATATTTGCTTTATGCAGACGGATGATCTCGTGGTTGTCTATGCCTATCCGCTAGCTCTCCGTCGTGTCCTGTCAACTTTGTTGCCCCATTCTATTGTGAGACCTTTTGTCACGTCTATCTTAGGCTATCTGTCAGGTTCGGCCTCAAAGACCCTTCCAGCACTCTACAGCGTTCACTCGGGGGGGCAACTCTATTTGCTCACCTTCTTGGATGGAAAGATCAAACTGCTCAATCGGTACCCAGCCACAAGTGCAGCGGATGTGATTTACTACATCCTGCTAGTTTCCGATCAAATGGATCTAGATCTACTGAAGACTACTTTGAAAATGGCTGCAAGCAAATCCGTGGCCAAAGAAGTACAAAGTGTACTAGGAGCGAATTTTCGAGATTTCCAAATGATCGATTGGCTCAACGGCTGGCGACTACCGCTTCACGTCAATAACCCAGCAGAAGTGTTTGAACTATACTGTATGCAGCATGCGCATCATAGCAGGTGATTTTCGTGGACGGAGGTTTACTCCCCCCGCAGACAACTGGCCGACCAGACCCACCACCGATATCGCAAAGGAGGGTCTCTTCAATATTTTGACAAATCGCATTGATTTTGAAGACACCAAAATGTTGGATCTTTTTGGTGGTTCAGGAAGTCACACCTATGAAGCACTGAGCCGAGGCTGTCGCGACATAACCTATGTAGATCGATTTGCACCAGCGATCAAGTATACCGCGGGCATTCTTGGCGAACTAGGCATGACTGACTTCGTACAGCTGCATCGCAAAGACGCTCTCAGGTTTGTCGAAAAAAGCACGGATCGATTTGACTATATTTTTGCCGGGCCTCCATACGGCATGCCGCGCCTGGATGAGATACCCAGTCTAGTGGCTCAGTCACACCTAAGCACCGTGAATGGTCTGTTTGTTTTAGAACACAACGCAAATCATGACTTCGCTCAGAGCGAAGGTTTTGTGGAAGAACGCTCGTATGGCGGAACACGCTTTTCTTTTTTTCACATGTCAGTATCAAAGTAAGCAAGCGACTGTTATTTTTGCCCACCTTATGGAAAAGAACGTACTCGATCAGATCAGGGAGGCAACCTCTCACATATTGAAGGAGCAAGGCATTGAGGTGTCTGCAGGAGATGTGCTGGTCAGTACCACGCGCAAGGATTTTGAGGGAGATCTCACGGTGGTTATATTCCCTTTTGTCAAAGCAATGAAGAAGAGCCCTCCCGAAGTTGGAGAGTGGTTGGGCGCTGCGCTGCAGTCTCACCTGGACTCTATTGCGGGGTACAATGTTGTGCAGGGATTCCTCAATCTTACGCTTAGCTCTAGAGCCTGGTTCGATTTGTTGGTAGCAATCAAAGAGAATCCGCACTATGGAACATCTCCGCGCAAGGATCAAAAGGCACTGATTGAATTTTGCTCACCCAACACAAATAAGCCGCTGCATCTTGGCCATATTCGTAATATTCTGCTTGGCTGGTCATGCTCTCGCATTTTGCATGCTGCGGGATGGGACGTAGTGAAAATACAGATCATCAATGATCGAGGTATTGCCATCTGCAAAAGTATGCTCGCCTGGAAACTCTATGGTGAGGGAGAAACCCCGGAGAGCAGTGGAACAAAAGGCGACTTTCTCGTAGGGAAATATTATGTACTGTTTAATGATAAATTGACCCTGGAGTACGATGCCTGGCAAGAATCAGTAGAGGGACGATCAATCCATGAAGAAAAAGCGGAGGCTAAACCTGCCAAGGAGTTTTTTAATGACTTTAAGAACACCTATTTTAATTCATACAGTGAGTTAGGAAAACAGGCTCGCGAAATGCTGATTGCCTGGGAAAAGGATGACCCGGAAGTGCGCAGTTTATGGACAATGATGAATGGATGGGTGTACCAGGGGTTTGATGAGACTTTTGCTGCCTTAGGGGTTCGCTTTGACCAGCTCTACTACGAATCAGAAACATGGGTAGAGGGTAAGGAACAAGTACTGAAGGGTCTACAACAAGGCATCTTTGTCAAAAAGGAAGATGGGTCCATTTGGGTCGATCTCACCGATCGGAAAATGGATGAGAAAATCCTTCTGCGGTCGGATGGGACTGCAGTCTACATCACGCAAGATATCGGGACAGCGATGCAACGCTATAGAGACCACCATGCTGATGCTATGGTCTATGTGGTGGGAGATGAACAAAACTATCACTTCAAGGTGCTTTTTGAAATACTCAAAAAATTGGGCGAGCCATATGCTGATGCTCTTTTTCATCTCTCTTATGGCATGGTGGAACTGCCCTCCGGAAAAATGAAGGGCAGGGAAGGAACGATTGTCGAAGCGGATGATCTAATGCGTGATGTGATATCGGAGGCCCGGGCGGTTGCGCTGGAAAAAGGAGAGATAGCAACGCTGACCGAAGTGGAGCAAACAGATGCATTCCGTAAGATCGGTCTTGCTGCCCTAAAGTTTTTTATGCTGAAAATAAACCCACAGAAGCGCATGGTTTTTGACCCCAGCGCCTCGGTCGATTTGCAAGGGCAGACGGGGCCCTATGTACAAAATGCGTACGTTCGGATAAAATCGGTTTTACGAAAGGCCGAAGAGGATCAGATCAATGTATATGCTACCTATACTGATTTGGCAGATAGTGAGCGACAGCTACTGCAACTGTTGGCGATCTATCCTGAAGTCATCAGCAAAGCAGCGCGGGAATACGATCCTTCAGGAGTTGCCAATTTCTGTTATGACATGGCAAAAAATTATCATCGCTTTTATCACGACTTGAAAATACTTGGTGCAGATACCGAGGATGCCCGCAATTTCCGACTTAACTTGAGCGCCAGTGTCGCTCAAGTTCTGGCCCATGCCATGGATCTTCTGGGTATTGAAATGCCCGAAAAAATGTAAAACATGTCGCACGACTCGCTAAATTTTATTGAGGAAATAATTGAACAGGATCTTGAGAAAAAGATTCATACTCGCTTTCCTCCCGAACCAAATGGCTATCTACATATTGGTCACGCAAAGGCAATTTGCCTGAATTTCGGAATTGCAGAAAAGTACGGCGGAGTCACTAACCTCCGTTTTGATGACACCAATCCGGCCACTGAAGAAACTCAATATGTCGATGCAATTCGCGAGGATATACGCTGGTTGGGTTTTGAATGGGCAGAACGAGAATATTTCGCCAGTGATTATTTTGAGCAGCTCTATCAGTTCGCACTAAAGCTCATTGAAAAGGGGCTGGCATATGTGGACGATTCTTCTTCTGAAGAAATGGCTGTGCAAAAAGGAGATACCAATGTACCGGGTACGGAAAGTCCCTATCGTGATCGCAGCATTGAGGAAAACCTCATCCTCTTTAAAGACATGCGTGCGGGGAGTTTTCCTGATGGAAGTCGGGTGCTACGCGCAAAGATCGACATGTCTGCCGCGAATCTAAATTTACGAGACCCGGTGATTTACCGCATCAAACGAGCCACTCATCATCGCACAGGAGATGACTGGTGTATTTATCCCATGTATGATTTTGCCCATGGTCAATCAGATTCGATCGAAGGCATCACCTATTCGTTGTGTTCGCTGGAATTTGAAAATCATAGACCTTTGTACAACTGGTTCATCCAGGCCCTGGAGATATTTCCCAGCAGGCAAATAGAATTTGCACGGATGAATGTCGAGTACATGATTACCTCCAAACGGCGGCTGCGGCGACTGGTGGAGGAAGGAGTAGTCAATGGCTGGGATGATCCGCGTATGTCTACGATATCTGGCATGCGGAGACGAGGCTATACTCCTGCCGCACTGCGTACATTTTGCGACAAGGTCGGCATAGCCAAGCGCGAGAATTTAATCGAATTAAATCTATTGGAATTCTGTGTGCGTGAAGATCTCAACAAGGTGGCAAATCGCGTCATGGGCGTACTTGATCCACTCAAGGTGGTGATCACTAATTATCCGGAAGAGACAGAAGAGCAGCTCATTGCTGAGAATAATCCTGAAGATCCAAATGCAGGTTCTCGAGAGGTGCCCTTCAGTCGTGAGATCTATATCGAGCGTTCGGATTTTATGGAAGATCCGCCCAAGAAATATTTTCGTCTCGGTCCCGGTCGCACTTCACGTCTGAAGCATGCCTATATTATCCACTGCGATGATTTTGTCAAGGATGAAGCTGGTACGGTCATTGAGATCCACTGTACCTATTATCCTGATTCCAAAAGCGGAGAGGATACCTCTGGCATCAAGGCCAAAGGTACCCTCCACTGGGTTTCAGAAAAGCATGCGATCAAGGCAGAGGTGAGGCTGTATGAACCGCTCTTTACTGAGGTTGATCCACTGGCAGATTCGGATCGGGATTTTTTAGAGTTTGTCAATCCGGATTCTCTGCAAGTACTCCAAAATGTGCCTGTCGAACCCTCCCTTGGCTCTGCTCAACCTGGCGATCGCTTTCAGTTTCTACGCAAAGGCTACTTTGCGGTTGATTCTGATTCGACTCCCACTCATCTGGTTTTCAATCGCATTGTAACGATGCGGGACAGCTGGTCGAAAAAGCAGAAGGGGTAAGCGCAGCCCTTTACTACTTTAGGTGCATTGGCCGAATTTGGATGTTTTTGATCGTGCCATCTGCGAGGGTGACTTCTGCCCTGCGATCACAATGTCCATCACCGTAGTCGATGGTTCGGGTGTTCCCATTGCGCGTCACTTCCCGGACACCACTTGAAAACCAAAAGCAGTCCTCAGGTTTGTATAAGGGCGCGGTAATTTCTGACGCAAAAGAAATTCCATCTCGATTGACGCCTGATGAGGTCCCTGAAACTTCAAGGGTGGCTTTAAATTGCTTTATTCGCTTTGGCACGTTCGGTCGGTCTCTCACTAGGAAGATGCTCCGAGTGACTTGATGGTCATGGCTCCAGCTGGCCGTCGAGCCGTCGCTAAAAGTCAGGTCAAGATCAGCGGTGCGACCGATGGTCATTGTCCCTTCCACCTCATCGATGCCCAGATTTTCCCAGGTCTTACCTCCTTCGATTTCTACTGTATCAATCGAAAAGTCTTCGAAGGTTACAGTGCGTGTGGATCCGACAAGGCGGAGGCTGTCGGAAATCTGCACAATTATTTTACCCGAGCGAGTACGCCCATTCTTACCCGTACAGGCTGCACCATAGTCGATCGTAAGTGTGTTTGGAAAGGTTCCTCTGGGCTCTTCCCAGGTCTTGCTTGGACAATCTTCCCCGAGAGATCGACCGAAGGAAGCGACCTCAACGACAGCCGCATCAACATCCTCGTCGACCCCACTGATCAGATTTTCGATATAGGCAATGTCCTGTTCTGCATCGATTGAGATGACCGCTTCAGAAACCTGATCGGGAGACGGATTATCCTTGTCACAGGATGAGAGAGTGATCAGACAAGCGCTAAGTAGCGCGAAAAAAATGATATTTTTCATAGTAAAGATTTAAGATTAAATTTTTGAATACTTTTTCAGATGTGCACAGTTCAGTAGACTGGTGAATATGCTGAAGGTTTAATTGGGCGACTTCACTTTAAGAACTATCTTTGGCCACAGCTATGCCGAAGGCTCGTATTCTCGTAAAGGAAAGTCGCTTACAGTTGATCATTGAGCGGCTTTGTCATCAACTGATTGAGGAGTTTGGGGATTTTGAAAATGTCTGCCTCGTTGGCATACAACCTAGAGGTGTGCTCTTTTCTGATCGACTCTTGTTACGCTTGCAACACATCCTGCCCGAGCGTCAACTCACCTACGGAAAGCTAGACATCACCTTTTACCGCGACGATTTTCGGACACGCACCAAGCCACTTACTGCGAGTACGACCGAGATCGACTTCCTCATGGAAGACAAGCAAGTCTTACTGATCGACGATGTACTGTATACTGGCCGAACCATTCAGGCTGCGCTTTCTGCATTGCAACACTATGGTCGTCCAGACAAAGTGCATCTAGTGAGTCTGATCGATCGGCGCTTCAACCGTCACCTTCCGATTTCGGCAGATTTTATTGGGTATACTGTCGATAGCGTGGACGAAGCATACGTCAAGGTAGAATGGAAAGAACTGGACGGTAAGGACCGGATCCTCCTTTATCCCGTAAAAACATAGCACCTCTCATGCCGGAAATCCTCCTTAGCTCAAAACACCTTCTGGGAATCAAGTACATCACGGAAGATGACATTTCTCTGATCTTCCAAACGGCCGACAATTTTAAAGATGTGATCAACCGCCCCATCAAGAAGGTGCCGTCCCTTCGTGATGTAACCATTGCCAATTTATTCTTTGAAAATTCAACCCGGACACGTATCTCTTTCGAACTTGCGGAAAAGAGACTTTCTGCCGATGTTGTTAACTTTTCAGCATCCTCTTCGTCGGTCAAGAAAGGAGAAACGCTCCTAGATACGGTCAACAATATATTGTCGATGAAAGTCGACATGGTCGTGATTCGACATCCTGCTCCGGGTGCTCCGGCCTTTCTGGCAGAGCACATTGAGGCCAATATCATCAATGCTGGTGATGGCACTCATGAGCACCCCACGCAGGCGCTGCTTGATGCATTTTCGATCCGGGCCCATTTTGACAGTTTTGTGGGACTGCGAGTCGCGATAGTAGGTGATATATTGCACTCCAGAGTGGCCCTCAGCAATATTTTTTGTCTCAAGAAACTAGGTGCGGAGGTGATGGTTTGTGGTCCACCTACCTTGATTCCCAAACACATCGAAGCACTCGGGGTAGAGGTCAGCTACAACATTCGCGAGGCCCTCGAATGGGCAGATGTCGCCAATGTGCTGCGTATTCAGCTCGAACGACAGGATATCAAGTATTTTCCATCGATTCGGGAGTATGCGAAGTTTTTTGGCATCAATAGGGATCTTGTTGAAAGCCTTTCTTCTCCCGTCATCATCATGCATCCTGGGCCGATCAATCGAGGTGTAGAACTCAGCAGTGACGTAGCTGATTCTGATGCTGCGATCATTCTTGACCAGGTGGAAAACGGGGTAGCGGTGCGCATGGCCATTCTATATCTCCTTGCAGCTCCTAGATCTTCGTAGAAGACAAGCAAATCATATCATAAATCTTTCCCTCAAAGCGTTAGAAAATCAACCTTTTCGGAGTGCACTCAACATTGAATATCGGGAACTATCACAATAGAATAAACTTTTAACCTGTATGAAACATCATTCGTCCATCTCTTTCTGGATGCTTACATTGGCTGTACTAGTTACCGGCGAGCTTGCTGCCCAAGGTTATGAAATTAAGGGGCATCTGGACAACTTCTCAGAGGACACCATCTACCTTGGTTATTATTACGGAGACAAGCAGTATCTAATGGATACAACCGCGGTCACAGAGGGAAATTTCATCTTCGAAGGTGACGATACCTTGCGATCCGGTGTATATCTCGTGGTCATGCCTCCCAAGAACACGTTCTTTCAGGTGTTGGTCGATGGCAGTAAGGCACAATTTTCGTTTTCGGCAGATCACAAGAAGCTCAATGAGACCATTGCCTTTGAAGGCTCGATGGATAATGAGATTTTCTATGAAAACATGACCTATATCGGTGGTAAAAAGAAAGAAGCGGAGATGCTTACTAAAGTACTTGATTCGCTCAGCTCTCCGACCGAAAAAGCGAATGTGCAAGGGCAGGTAGAGGGTTTGGGTAAAGGGGTGATCGCCTACCAGAAGACACTGGTCGCCAAAGGGGACGGGCTACTGTCCGGAGCCTTGATCGCAAGCGGCATCACTGAAGAATTGCCTGAATTTTCTGGCACAGACGATGAGAGGCAAGTGCAGCGCTATCGTCACTTTAAGAAGCACTATTGGGATAATCTGGATCTGGGAGATCCACGCATGTTACTTACCCCCCAAAATATGATGTTTGATCGGGTCAATTATTACATTGACAAACTCACACCGCAGCATCCCGATTCAATCATCATTTCATTAGATCTGCTGCTGAGCCAGATGGAGCCTGCGGAAGAGACGTATAAGTTTTTCCTGATCAAATTTATCAATGATTATGCTGCCCCTAAGTTTGTTGGCTTGGACAAGGTCTTTGTCCACCTTGCTGATACGTACTATTCCACTGGAAAAGCTCCTTGGATTGAGGAAAAGCAACTTGCTAAGATTCTTGATGAGGCTCGTAAAACGAAACCGACCTTGATCGGAGCACAGGCGCCCAATTTTACGGTGCAGCTGCGCGACAGTACAGATATCTCACTCCATGAGTTTGATCATGAGTTTACAATCCTGGTCTTTTGGGCGCATGATTGTGGCCATTGCAAAGAGTCCATGCCTGAATTGGTAGAATTCATGAGCAAACACCAGGACAAGGATATTGGCGCATTTTCAGTGTGCACCAAAATCACTAAAGATGAGGCCCTATGCTGGGATTTTGTTGATGAGAAAGGCCTTGCAGACTTGACCAATGCCTCCGACATGAAGGGGGGGCTCTCACGGATGCACTCGCTATACAACATCAAGAAAACGCCAAAGTTGTTTGTCCTCGATCGGGATAAAGTAATTCTTACCAAGGGTATTAGCGTTGATCAACTGGAAGAGTTTTTCACTCGTCAGGGAGTGTTTGAATCAGAGTAGATTTCAAGACATCGAGAGTTTGAGACTTCGAGACTTCGAGAGTGCGAGAGTGCGAGATTTCGAGAGTGCGAGAGGTGTGGGTGTGTTTTGGACGCAGATGCCTGTCGGCATACACTGATTTACTAAGATTTAATATGTTCAGTCGGTAATTATTGGCACTAGTGGATATTTGGAGACACACACGTCAGATTTCAAGACATCGAGAGTTTGAGAGTGCGAGATTTCGAGAGTGCGAGAGGTGTGGCTGTGTTTTGGACGCCGATGCCTGTCGGCATACGCTGATTTACTATGATTTACTATGTTCAGTCGGTAATTATTGACACTAGCGGATATTTCGAGACACGCACGTCAGCGTAAACAATTGGTCAAATCGCATGGCGGTCTAGAAAAGAACCACTACATTTCATCATAGTAGTATTAAGCATATCTGATCTTAATAAATCTGCGTCTTTCTGCGTCAAAAAAAAAATCACGAAGTAATCTGGTCAATCGTCTCCTTGAAATCCTTCTTGAACTCCTCAAATTTGCTCGTGGCTGGGCCGTTAAATCCGGTGTGGATGCGCACCACCTGATTGTCTTTGTCGAGAAATAAGAGGGTAGGGTAGCTGATCACCTCATTTAACATGGGCAGCTGTCTACCGGCAGCACTTTTGTCCGACAGGCCTGCATGCAAAACAGGGTAGGGTATGCCCAATCGATCGCGGTAGCGGGCCAAGTTTGCCCGTGCTCTCACCGGATCCGTGTGGCGCTCGAAGGCCAATGCGATCACGGCTAGATTTTCATTTTTATGGGTCTTCAAATAGTCGACCAGAAATTGAGTTTCATCAAGACAATTGGGGCACCAGGTTCCTGTGATTTGGATCAGCTTGGCCTTGCCTGCAAAAGAGGGATCATCCAGGCTTACTAGTTTGCCTGAGCTATTGGGAAAGGAAAAGGCCAGTGGTTCATCTGTTAGCATTTGAGTGAGGCTGTCCGGACTTGTAAGTTCAAACCCATCGTTGCGCTGAGCTGTCCAGCTGGTGATGTAGTGGGTGCCATTGCGAAACAACCCATTGATCGACCCATCTTCAGAGATCTTGCCCTCAAAAAGAAACATGTGGGCTCCATCAAAACAAGAGAGGTACATCTTATCGGCCTGAACAGTGCCCTCCAAAAACCGGTAATCTCCGGTCTCCGTGCGAAATGTACCGGTGAGGTGATTGCCATCTTGCAAGAACTCGCCAATGGCTGGCGAAGGGGCATCCGTTTCTACTTCAAAATAGGTCTCCCACTTTCCTGAAAGATCAGCTACAGGTGGCTTGCGCAATTCCGAAAAGCGATGATTCTTGCCATGATGGGCCACAAAGCTTACCTGGTAAGAACCTCGACTGGGTACGTACCAATACCCCTCCATCACATTGTTGTCAAAGAGTACTTCGAGATACGAATCGTAAGCTTCAAAGTACGCCCTGACGGTATCTCTGCTGGTGGCTCGATCGACTCCATAATAGATATCATCGACTATGATTTTCTCCTCGCCGTTAAATATCTCAAAGTGGAAATCCTCCTCACTGTCGTAGACCACATTAAAATTAAAGGGTAGTTCCGCATCGCTTACTTCGTCAATGATCACCGTTTGTTGACGTGGGGTTTCACGTTGCAGTTGTGCATGCAGCGCGAGATCTGGATCCAGTTTTAAAACACCCCTCCAGGGGCCGGGAGGTAATTTGGTATAGGTTTCACCCATATCAAAGCAACCCGTAAATATCAGCAACAAGGAGAAACCTAGTGCTGTCAGACTAACGAGTCCTTTCGCCCGAAAACTGATCTTCTTTGTATTTGAAAAGCACATTAAACGTGGTAAGGCTGCCATAAATTCGTGTGATGTATTGTTGCAGGTTAACCTTTTCCTCGTCAGAAAGTTTACTGCTGTTGATGCGTTGCTCCATGACTCGAATGCGATCACGTACCATGACGATTTTATGAAAGAAAGTCTCAATGGGAATTTCTTTGGCCTGTAAGCCTGCTGTCCCGGGTGTCAAGGTCATGTTTCCACCGGTCCAACGGTCGCCCAACTCGATTGGATTAGAAATATCTGAAAAGGCATTGAGAATCTTAATGAGCGATTGCTCCGCTTCAGAAAAGGAAACTTGCTCCTCCGATTCGATGGCTTCGATGACTTCCCATTGATCATAACTTTTACCGACATCCTTGATGCCAAATTTCATGAAGCAGACCTCATAGGCAGCTTTGTGTACCCGTATCACTGCACCCTGACCATAGGCCGGATGCTCAACACGCGATCCGATTCCCAATACACTCATACTTCTTAGGTTTCTTTGTGATAAAAATCATCCAAATTGCGCACCTTGGGTTTTCCCAATTTACCTAGACTCTTGGCCACCATGAGGGAGACTGTGGCGTCTCCGGTCACATTTGTGATCGTCCGTACCATATCCAAGGGTCGATCGACGGCAAAGATGAGTGCTAGACCGGCTTCGGGTACGCCGATTGCACCCAGCACAATGACCAGCATGATCATGCCAGCACTTGGCACGGCGGCTGATCCTATAGAAGCCAATGTAGCTGTAAGGACAATGGATAGCTGATCGGTAAAGGATAAGTCAATGCCAAACGCTTGAGCGATGAAGACAGCAGCTACTCCCTGATAGAGCGAGGTGCCATCCATATTTACTGTGGCTCCTACGGGCAGCACAAAACTGCTTACCTCTTCTTCGACACCCATGTGTTCGTGCACCCTTTCCATCGTGACCGGGAGGGTTGCCGCACTCGAGCTCGTAGAGAAAGCCACCAACTGTGCCGGTCCAATCCCAGAGAAAAAATCGCGATACTTGAATCCGGTAAAATATCTAGCCAGAGAGGGATAGACCACTAAGATGAGTATGCCCAAGCCAAGCAAAACGCAGAGACTATACCAAAGCAAGGCCTGAAAGAGGCTCCAACTGGGTGATTCGACCACGAGCGAGGCCAGCAAGGCAAATACCCCATAGGGAGCAAACAACATAATGATGTCGATCATCTTGAGTACGACCTCATTGAGACCATCGATAAAATCTTTGACGGGTTTGGCTTTGTTGGGGGCGATAAGAATCATACCAATGCCAAAAAAGATCACAAAGAAAATGACCTGCAGCATATTGGTATTGCTGGCCGCGGCACTAAAAATATTGTCAGGAACCAAATCGACCAAAGCTTGCAAGGGGCCTTGGTCCTTTTGAGCTAGGGCCATTTCGATCTTGCCGGAGGCTGCATCACCGTATCCTGCAAGTAGATCCGCGCGAGTAGCCTCGGTGACACTACTGCCTGGCTTGATCACGTTTACAATCAGTAATCCCAGACATACAGACCCAATGGTCGTCAGCATATAGATGAGGACAGTGCGACCCCCCATTTTTGAAAGTGTAGAGATATCCTTCAGATCGCTCACTCCCTTGACGAGAGAGGCGATAATGAGGGGTATGGCGATCAACTTGAGCAGGTTGATAAAGATGGTGCCAAACGGCTTGATCCAATCGATTACAAACGCATTCCAATCGAAAACTGCGGCCACCAAGCCAAAAATGACGCCCACGAGCATCCCGATGAGAATTTTCCAGTGCAGGCCCAGCTTTTTCATTGGTAAGATTATGTAGAAGAACAAATTAGGAAATAAGTTTAATTTCAAATTCATTAATACTCTATTGGAAACGATGATCTATCCTTTTGCAAGAACTCTGCTCTTCTCTGTTGCGGTCCTTTTTGAGGTATGTGTTGCTGCACAGGACTCTACGGAGGTCACTCAAGCCGAGCTGGCGATGCATGTACGCTACTTGTCATCCGATGAACTCGAAGGGCGAAAGACTGGAGAGCAGGGTAACCTGGTTGCGGCACGCTACATTGCGGAAATGTACCGGCTAGCGGGACTGAAGAGTTTTGACACGGAAGACTCCTACTATCAAAAGATTGCTTTTGAAAAGAGCACTCCGGCAAGTGAAGGCATGGTCCAAATAGATGATCTGCAACTAATCCATGGAGAAGATGCATTGGTGTTGAGAGGTGGCAATGTAATCGATGGTGAATTGGTATTTGCAAATTATGCCTGGCAAGATGAAGAACACGACGATTTTGCTGATCTCGATGTGGAGGGTAAATATGTACTGGCTCTATTGGGTGCACCAGAAACAGATAAGGTGTCAGCCGCGATCTCCAAAGTGAGAGAAAAAAGGAAAATATTGCACGACCTGGGTGCAAAGGGGCTGATTGAAATCTACAAGGGTGAATATCCCTGGAAGTATCTGCGTGGATTTTTAAACTCAGAA
>CAJQNM010000309.1 GCA_905479665.1 uncultured Saprospiraceae bacterium | reverse complement strand
TGCGATTTATTGCACTGGCCAAAAACAATGAGGGATTTCATGAAATCAACGCATTTCGTACCAAGCACAATATTCAGAAAGAACCAATCCCAAAGGTTGCTCCGGAGTTTAGCAATGCCTACGTTATATATCCATTTGGACATGCGCCTCGCCAGTTGAGTGAAAATGAGTATGTCGGGATTACTCCCAAAGATCGGTTTCGTTTGTATGCGTCACCCCTGAATAAACGACGGCATAAATTAGTGGTCCTCAAGCCCGTCACGTTTCGTAATAAAAAGGAATTTAACTTGCATCGTTTATTTCGGTGTATTGACAATAATATTATTCTGGCTAAACTTGATCCGGCCTCTCAAGGTAGTGAAGATGAATACTTTCTGTCGCCGGATGCCCTCGAAGAACTGTATGAATCTTTTCCGGAATTGATTCAGAATAGCATCCGGATTTTGCAAAATTGCCAATTCGAGTTTAATTTCCTCGAGCCTAAAAACAAGGAAACGTATACCGGAACGCGCTATGGTGACAAAGAGTTTTTGCGTAAACTGATCGATGACGGATTTTCCTATCGCTATAAAAAGGACAATAAGGCGGCTCGTGATAGAGTAGAAAAAGAATTGGCCATTATCCACGAACTAGGATTTGGAGGTTATTTTTTGTGCACCTGGGATATCGTGCAGTATAGTATAGCGAGAGGTTTTTTTCATGTAGGCCGTGGGAGTGGTGCCAATTCTATTGTAGCGTATATTCTCAAAATCACGAACGTCTGTCCCATTCAGCTGGATCTTTATTTTGAGCGATTTTTAAATCCGGCCCGTAAGGTGCCTCCTGATTTTGATATCGATTGGAGTTGGAAAGACCGGGATAGTATACTGGACTATTTATTCAAGCGATTTGACCCGGAGTGTACCGCTTTTTGTGGCACGATTGGCTCATTTAAACATCGCTCCATGCACCGTGAGTTGGGGAAGGTGCTGGGGTTTGCCAAATCCGAAATAGACCAGATGGCTCGAAATCCTCGCGAGCTGCATGAGAAAAGCAAGGAAGTGCGACTTATTCACACCTATGCTGAGATGATGAAGGGCTATCCCAATCAGCGCTCTATGCATGCCTGTGGCGTTTTGATCAGTGAAAAACCACTGACCTATTATGGGGCCATGGATTTTCCGCCCAAGGGATTTCGCACAGTTCAGTTTGATATGTACATCGCGGAGGATATTGGGTTTGAAAAATTGGATATACTCAGTCAGCGTGGTTTGGGTACGATTAAATCGACCATTGAATTGGTCAAAGAAAATCAACAAAAGGAAATTGATTTTAATGAGACGAGCCGTTACGTAAATCATGAGCCCTGCAATGAGTTGCTCTCGCAGGGACGTACGATCGGGTGTTTTTATGTAGAGTCTCCAGCCATGCGAGGGTTGCTGCGACGACTGCGAGCCAATAATTATCCCATCCTGGTGGCCGCATCAAGTGTGATTCGGCCAGGTGTAGCCAAGTCGGGGATGCTGAGAGAATTTCAGTACCGACACAATAATCCAGATGACTTTGAGTATTTCCATCCGGTGTTTGAAGAGCACTTAGGAGATACCTATGGGGTCATGGTTTATCAAGAAGATGTCATAAAAATCGCACATCATTATGCCGGTCTGGATATGGCCGATGCAGATATTTTGCGGAGAGGCATGTCAGGAAAAACACGCTCTGCTGCAGAGCTGGAAAAAATCAAGACTCGTTTTTTTACCAATTGCGAAGAGCGTGGGTATGATCCGGCAGTTACCGAGGAGGTTTATCGACAGATTGAATCCTTTGCAGGCTTTTCCTTTTGCAAATCACATTCGGCGAGTTATGCGGTAGAATCATATTTAGCACTCTATTTGAAGCATTATTACCCATTGGAATTTATGGTGTCAGCCATCAATAATTTTGGAGGGTTTTATCGCAAAGAAGTCTATTTCCATGAAGCTCGGATGGGAGGAGGTATTGTTCGCCAGCCGTGTGTAAATCAGGGTGAGGTCTTGGCGCATCTGGATGGTCGAGAGATATATATCGGATTTAGTTCGATCGAGGGGTTTAATCTGCAAATTGCGGAGCGCATTGTAGAGAATCGAAATCGATACGGTCTATTTGAGTCGCTGCATGATTTTATCAGTCGGGTACATGGTGGTGTTGAGCATTGCGAATTGTTGATTTTTGTGGGAGCCTTTCGTTTTACCGGAAAGGGTAAAAATGAATTGATTCTTGAGATGAGAATGATGATTAGCAAGTCTAAGGCTCAGGAAAATCCACCCCCTAAGTTATTTCTGGAGCCAAAACCAAGAACCTGGGATTTTCCAAAGTTAAAGCGGAATGCATTTGAAGATGCATTTGATGAGATCGAGCTGATTGGGTTCCCTATATCGTGTTCACCATTTGACATGGTAAGAACAAAGTACCGGGGAGATATTGAGGTGAAAGACTTTCTCAAGAAGGAAGACCGGACGGTACGCATAGTAGGCTACTTAATCGCCCGTAAAGATGTGCCTACAGCACGAGGCCACATGAATTTTGGTACCTGGATTGATTGTTCTGGAGCCTACTTTGACACGACTCATTTTCCGGATGTCTTAAGTAGATGGCCATTTAGAGGTCCTGGATGTTATCTTATGCAGGCCAAAGTGGCAGTCGAGTTTGGCTTTCCTTCATTAGAAATTGAAAAAATGGAGCGACTTGCCATGATTGAAGACCCTCGGTACGAGGATGTGAAAAGTCGCACGATTTTGAGAGATGGTGCGAATGTGTCACCTAGGCCACTGACCAGAGCACCATATCCGTCACAAAGTGAAGTAAACAAGCTTTATGGTCGTAAGTGATAGCACTAACGCTCTACCAAATCAAGGCCACTGATTTGCTCTTGTACAAATGCCCTAAGCTCCTTTTTTTTCTTTGCAGAGAGCAGTGCATGAATCTCCAGAATATGATCCTTACCGCCCTCGGTATGAATGCGCAACTGATTGGGAGAAAGTTCTGCGTCGACGATGCTATTTAGTTGTATCTGACCATAGCTCATGTAGGGCAAATAATAGCTGATGCGCTCATGATTGATCTCCACAAATTCTCGGTTGGTGACTTGGTCATAGATTAAGATAATCGCCAAAAGAACCATCAAGCCCAGCAAGACGTATTCTTTCCCCCACAGGGCGAGAAACAGTAACACGATGTAAAATAGGCCCATGTTTACGGAGGTCCAGAGACCGTCCTGCTTACGAGTATACAGAAAGTAGGGGGAATCTACGCTCTCTCTACCCACTGGCGCCATTTCCTTGGGGTCCACATCAATCTCTTGCATCTCTAGGTTTGCTGCTATATAATGTGGCCAAAGATAATGAACCTCCATACTTCAATAGTGACGGGTAGGCGAAACTGCATAAGACGCGCCCAAATTCAGCCACCAATCTGTTAAATGGAACCTTCACTCCTTTGGAATCACTAATTTGGTGAAAGTAGAAATATACCTGACGCTACAACGAAATATGAAGGATTGAGACATTAGAATTGTTGCAACCATTTCGGGCACCATACTTCTGATCTGGTCAAATGTGTATTGGGTATACATTTCATCTCAGAAGATAAAAGATGTAGATATCAAAAAAAAGGCAAAAGACTAGGATAAGATACTTCTCAAAGAACTGCCTCATAAAAATTCGTGCATCTCTTTTGTGAACTCTCACGGTACTATCAGAAACGCCTAACTTTCTAGAGATCTCTGAACTGTTTAGACAATCATGATAGGATAATTTGAATATTTCCTGACATTTGGGCGGCAGGAAAGTGATGGCGGTTTCGACCAAGTTCTTAAATTCCTCAAGCTGCAACATTTCTTCAAATGATGCTTCATGCTGTTGACAATATTGTTCTTTGTACTCGCGTCGGGCATGGTGGTTTCTGGAAATTCTTCGTAACTCAGTTACCGCATAGTCACGCGATATTTTCTGTAAGAGACCTCCGATTGGAATATTTTGATCTATACTCCTGCGCTTAAGCCAAACTCTTAGAAAGACATCGGAAACTAGTTCCTCCACGACACTAGTAACAGGGATAAGCCTGAAAATATATTGGTATACACGGTCATGGTACTTGTCATAGATGTACTTAAGTCCTTTCTGATCACTCCCTTTTAATAAGATGATGTGTATTTTTTCTTGTTCCGTCATTCTTAGTTGATACCCGGCAATCAAAGCAACCGCACTCCGACTTTCCTCAATCAATTCTGAAATATCCATCTTTTTCAAGAAAAAACAATGGGTAGTACTAAACGCTATTGCTCTTTTAAGCGGATATAGTATTGAAGAAAGGTCAGATCCAAAAAAGCCAATGAAGAAGGAAAAACTGATTAGGAAACTATATGCGGGCTTATGCAGTCATCAAGAATTGGATCAATTGTTTGATCTATTGCTCGAGGAAGATGTAATTGAAAATGCATCAATTTGGGCAGAGCTTTGGAATCAGCTGGGAGGGCGAAGAACGCTCGATCAAAGTAAGAGTGATCGGATCTATGAGAGGGTTGGAGAAAAGATAAGGGCAGATGAGGTTTCCTTGCAAAAATCCACACTAAAACGACGTAGATTGGTCTTATCTGCTGCTGCAGCTATGGCAATTTTGCTGGTAAGTGTGTTTCTATTGAAGGTCCCGAACATAGCTGAAAAACAGCTATCTGTCTACACCACATACGGCGAGAAAAAACAAGCTGTGCTCCCTGATGGTTCGGCGGTAACCATAAATGCAAATTCTGAACTTCTCTATGCTGCAGACTGGGATGAGGACGAAGAGCGTAGTGTGAGATTGTCAGGCGAGGCTTTTTTTGAGGTCGAAAAAAACCTGGAAACCGCACAAAAATTTAAAGTGATTACCGAAGAAGTGATTATTGAGGTGTTCGGAACTTCATTTAATGTCAATGCTGAGAATGAGATGACCAGCATTTATTTGGAGGAGGGACAGGTCAGCCTATCGATACCAAATGGCGAAGTTAAAAAACTTGCTATGAGTCCAGGAGAACTGGTCAGGTATGATCATTTAAGAAGGAAGGTAGAGAAGGTGACTGATCAAGCACGGAAGCATTTGTCGTGGAAAGATGGATATATATTTTTCGAAAAAGCTTCTCTCTTGGAAGTGTGCGAAGAACTTCATCGGTTATACGGCATTGATTATCAATTGTCAGACTCACTTGCAAATGAACTGATTACCACTGGTTTACCAATAGACAATCTTGATCTTGCATTGAGGGTAATAGAAATTACAAAGAACCTGCAGTTAACAAGAAACGGAACCAAAATATTTTTGGCTAATAGAAAATCGGAGCCACCATCCAACTGAGACTCCGATCAAAGTGAACTTTAAAAATTCAACCTATGAAAGTACAAACCATTTTCAAAATACTCGCTTTCTCTGCCATGTTTATGGGGCCCGTCAAAAATGGAATGGCGGCAACAGCTCCGACTGCAGAGGCGCAACTAATTGAAGTGCTCAATAAGTTGACCGAGATTCACAAAGTCATCTTCTCATACAGCGCAGAATTGCTCGAAGACATCAAAACGGATTACGAGGTGGATCGCAAGGAGAGTGCCAAGCAAGCTATTGCTCGCCTTTTTGCCGCTACTCGTTTTAACTACCAAGTTGTAAACGACAAGTATTACATCATATTTGAGAAGACCAAAAAGGGCAGGCATAATGCTCGAAAGATAAAATACCATCTCAAAAAGCTTGACAAGCTAGAGGGCAAGGGAGTACATATCAATAGTATTAGTGATGAGGTGCCCGGGCAAACAAGAAAGATCATTGCTGATCTGTCCCGAGATCCTCAGATTTTAATTCGGGGCAGCGTCAAGGATACTGATGGCATGGCACTTATCGGGGCAAATGTCCTCCTTAAGGGAACATCAATTGGTACCACAACTGATATTGATGGAGCCTTTAGCCTTGAGATACCAGATGATGCATCTACTCTGGTAGTCTCTTACACGGGCTATAAGAGTCTGGAGATTTCAATAAATGGCAGAGAAGTATTGGATGTCATACTTAGTGCGACTTTGAGCACTCTGGACGAGGTGGTTGTAGTTGGGTATGGACAGCGGAAAAGAGCGGACCTGACAGGTTCGGTTTACGCTGTTAGCGCAGAACAAATAAATCGGCGACCTGTAACAAATGCTGCAACACTCCTTGCTGGAATGGTGCCAGGACTCACAGTTTTGCAGAAGTCTGGACGCCCCGGAGCCAATGCAGGAAGTCTTCGTGTACGGGGAATTGGCACTCTAGGCAATTCCAATCCATTGATTATGGTTGATAATGTCGAAGCTGATCTACAGGATGTCGACGTCAATGACATCGACAATATCACCGTTTTGAAAGATGCCGCAGCAGCAGCAATATACGGTGTAAGAGCTGCCAACGGTGTAATCTTGGTAACCACCAAAAAGGGACATGGAACACCAGTGGTTAAATATCATGGTGGGGTCGGTTTTCTTTCACCTTTTAAGGTGCCCGATCGGGTCGATGCATACAATTATGCTCGTCTTCATAATGTGGCCAATGAGGCAGATGGCAAGGCTCTTCGGTATACCGAAGAAGATCTTAGCAAATGGCAATCGGGAAGCAGCCCCAGGACGCATCCAGATAACGATCAATTCGAGGCTCTATTAGGAAGTGGCGACCCTACAAGACATTTTCATAACCTCAGTTTATCTGGTAGCAGTAATGCCACGCAATACTACTTGTCGATGGGCTACAACTATGAGGGTGGATTGGTAGCTACCCATGGCTACGACAGATTAAACTACAGGCTGAACCTCGATCAAAGTGTTGGCGAAAGACTTAACGCCGGTATTAATCTAGCCGGATCCTTTGCGACGATGAAAGGGAATACACAAAGTGTGGGGCAATTAATTACTGAAGCATACAGGCACCATCCCGGAGATGCCCTGCGCTACCCAAATGGTACGTACCCCGTTAATTCCGCCTGGGGTGGTACCCGTAACATGATTGCATACGTATCGGGTCCTTTAGGAACAAACGATTTTAAATACAACGATTTGATCCATTCGGCTTACGCAAAATACGAGCTTATTCCCGATTTGACGGTCAAGGCTCAATTCATAGCGAGAAATGACAATCGACAACAATTTTATTTTAGGAATTTCTTCACTCATTACAGATACGACACTTCAACCGACACCTATCCTGTAGCAGGAACAATCTCCGGAGGGATAATTCGACAAGCCAATTTGGTTTGGGACCTCACCAGCAGGTTATTGGTAAATTATTCTACAAAATTTAGTGAAAACAAACTTGATCTCCTGGTCGGTCTTGAGCAAAGAAGCGTAGATAGGGATGGTTTTACGGCGGGCAGATCTTCCCTTGTTGGCAATAACAATCTTACCCAGCTGGATGGAGTTGCCGATGCGAATGATTTTACCCGTGGGAACAAAACCCAATACCGCTTTAGATCCGTATTTGGAAGTGCGAACTACAACATTGGGGATAAATATCTTTTGGAAGCAAATCTGCGCTATGACGGTACTTCAAGGTTTCCCAGGCAGGATAGGTTTGCTTTTTTCCCATCTTTCTCTGCGGCATGGAGAATTTCTGAAGAGAGTTTCTTCAAATCTGCCACGATAGATTATTTGAAATTGCGCGCCTCATGGGGAAAGCTCGGCAATCAAGAGATCGGTGATTATGCCTATCTGAATACTTTCGGCATCACGAATAATTATGTGTTCGGTGATAATGCATTCAACGGTATTGGTGAAAATGCTCGATTGGCCAACAGTAATATCACATGGGAAACTAGTACGATTACCAACATCGCACTAGAGGCTAGTGTGTTAAATGGTAGGATTGATGTAGTTGCCGAGTATTTCATAAAAAATACGGACAACATTTTACTTGGCCTGCCCCAGCCTTTCATATTGGGCGCAAATGCCCCGGTGGTGAATGCCGGGTCGGTTTCCAACAAAGGATTAGAACTCGGAATTGGCTACAGCAGTCGCGGCGGGAAAAGCATGACGTACCACGTCGATGCAAATGTATCTGTTGTGAATAATGAGATAACCGACCTGAAAGGTACCGATGCTCCTGGACGTAAAGTCGGTGATCCGATTCAGAATATCTTTGGATATGTGTCAAATGGGATTTTCAACAGCCAAGAAGAAATTGACGAGGCACCAGACCAGTCTTTTTTCGGCATAGCTGCGCAGCCTGGGGACCTTAATTATGCCGATCTAAACAATGATAATGTTGTCAATGCTGACGATCGCCAATCCTTAGGATCATACTTCCCAAAAATAAACTTTGGGCTTCAGGCTGGATTGGCATGGAAAAATCTGGACTTATCTATGGTATGGCAAGGATTTGGTGGTGTAAATGCCCTTACTCAAGGACCGGCAGTTAGGCCATTTAATGGAGGTGCCAGGCCGACACAGAGCATGTTAAACGACACTTGGTCTGAAAACAACAGGGGCGCCGGATTACCCAGACTTTCCTTCGATAGCCAGGGCCGCAATTACCAGGCCAGTTCTTTTTGGGTGAAGAAGTCCTCCTTTGTCAAGCTTCGAAATCTACAACTCGGCTATGCGCTTAAGGACTTCATCAGTCTGGAGAGTGTGCGATTTTATTTATCCGGTGAAAACTTGTTGTATATATCAGGAATAAAGGACGTGGATCCAGAATTTGCGCACGGTAATCCATTTGCATGGAATAACTCCAACTACCCCTCCAGTCGACTCTTTTTGGGTGGTGTTAATATCACATTTTAAATCGAATAGCAATGAGATTAATTCCAACAATTTTGATAGTATTTATTTTCTTATCCTGTAATGACGATTTTCTCGACTTAGCTCCAGAGGATAAATTGTCGGACGTTACATTCTGGCAAACTGAAAAGGACGCCTTCGATGCTTTGACGGGTGTATATGCTCGCTTGGGTGAAAAAGGTAGTGTCTGGAACATGTGGACGAGTTACATCTGGGGCACCAGTTGTATGACAGATGACGCCAAAGGCCCATTCGGGGGCTTCAGAAATGGATCCCTGAATCCGACTAATGGGGACGTAAGGGAGCTATGGAAGGACTTCTATACCTCTATCAGAACGTGTAATATCTTTCTCGACAACATTGATAAACCCGTGATGGATGAAAACTTGAGAGTACAATATTCATCCGAGGCGAGATTTCTACGAGCCTTTTTTTATTCTCACTTGGCAAATCACTGGGGCGGTGTACCAATCTTGAGGAACGCACCCGGTCTAGACGAATTATCCGTCCCTCGCAGCTCCAAAGATGAGGTTGTCAATTTCATCCTACAGGAGTTAGACCTGGCTGCTGAAGGTCTACCAGGGTCGTACAGTGGTGATGATTTGGGTCGGGTCACAAGAGGTGCCGCCCAAACACTTAAGGCCAGGGTTCACTTGTACAACAATCAATTTGCGGATGCCGCTGACGCAGCTTCGCAGGTTATGAACATGGGATATGCACTTTTCCAGGATGACCAGGGAGAGGGATATTATTCAATTGGGCAACCTGGAAATGAGGACAACAGTGAGGTAATCTTCGCGATAAGGTATCAAATGCCGGATCATGGCTATTTCTTCCAGACAAGGATTCACCCATCCGAACATGTTTTTGAGGGATGGGGAGGTATTCAGGTTTTCCAGTCATTTATTGATGATTTTGAATGCATTGATGGAAGACCAATTCAAGAATCACCACTGTTCGACCCTGAGAACGAATTTTCCAATCGGGATCCACGCTTGGCCATGGCTATTTTGAGACAGGGAGATACACTATCTGACGCGGAGTTGACAGGTCCTGTCGTGGATGATGCCGCAAGTTACACAGGATACTATCCCAGGAAACTATATTTTAATAATTATGTAGGATGGGATCGGTACGATACGGACCTGATCATGATAAGATATGCGGAGGCACTTCTGATCTACGCTGAGGCAAAAATAGAAATGAATCAGATAGATCAAACGGTTTTAGATGCCCTCAATTCAGTTAGAGCGCGGGCCTACGATGTAGACATCTCTGACAGTGATAGTTATCCGGCGATTACGATAATGGATCAAGACCAGCTACGTACAATTGTGAGACGTGAAAGACATGTAGAGCTCGGGCTTGAGTACAACGACACACGTATAAATGATTTACGGCGGTGGAGAATTGCTGAAGTGGTCATGAACGGAAAAGCGATGGGGGCTAAGGACGATAATGGCGAGCACAGATTTGTTGAAGATTTGAGTTTTGATGCATCTAGGCATTATTTGTGGCCAATACCCCAGGAAGAGATTGACTTGATTGGTTCTGATGTGATTACACAAAATCCTGGATATTAATTTATAGCAGTAGTTTATTAGTATTAGGTTAGGTGCATAGGGGGTCGCAAAATCAGTCGCGATTCCCTATAATGCCTTAATCGGGGTCCTGTTATTAGGGCAAATAACCATTCATCTTAGCCGATTTGAGATTTAATATCAACCGGGAACAGTATTCAAATCCAAGAAAGCTCTGTTGAAATCGATCATCACTGTCGTTTTAAGATTTGTTAGTATAAATACTCTCGCACCACTCGATCGTAAAAATCAAATTCTGCGTCTTCTTCCGAATCAAAATTGGAAATGGCCACACCGCTATCGTAAACAGGCAGAGATTCTTTGCGAAGCCGCCAAAACCCTTCTTTTCTCTTCAGTCCAAGTGCATATCTAATCTCTCGTGACATCACATCCTCGATGACCTTGCTTTCCAAATAGTCGATGCCGGAATTGATCTGAATCCACTTATTGGTGCGATCGCCTTCTGGGACAGCGACCTTTGCTCCTGGCAAATCATTTGACGCCCGATAGACCACAACATCCGTATGGTGATAATTAGATCCGTAGGTAAGTTGAAAATTGAAATCACTGTGGAGATCGTTGCAATCCTTGATTGCAACCTGCAAGGCCGACTGCATCTTGCTGGTCAGTGCACTGCTGTTGCCTCCTATATAGCCTAAGACATTAATAGTCTTCTTGTCATGAATAGGTGTCGATTTTGAGTCGGTCGCGTGCTGGCTGAAAGAGAACCATAGATTCTTCATAAGGGTAATAATTCGGATTACGTATTGTCTTTACGACAATAGCTGCGAGTGCGGCTTAAAAATGTGTACGGAGCGATACGGTTGAGTGCGGCTAAAAAAAGTGTACGGAGTGATTCGGTTGAGTGTGGTAAAAAAAATGTACGGAGTGATTCGGTTGAGTGTGGAAGGACGATAAAGATAGGCTATTTATGCATCTAAGGCATGAGCAACGGTGTACTTTAACTTTAAAAGATTGTTAAATCTCCGCTACTACATCATTTTCTTGATCTCCTTTTTGAGAATCTTGCCAGTAGCTGAAAGTGGCAATTCGGACATAAAACGGACTTCTCGAGGATATTTATATGCGGCAATACGATCCTTTGTCCAAGTGATGAGTTCTTCAGGGCTGAGGACCTGATTTTCTTTGAGGACCACACAAGCCATGACCTCCTCTCCAAACTGCTCATCGGGTACCCCAATCACGGCAACCATTGACACAGCCTCGTTTTTCATCATCACATCCTCAACTTCTCTTGGATAAATGTTGAGACCTCCCCGGATGATCATTTCTTTGGTTCGATCTACGATATAAAAATATCCATCTTCATCTTTGGTCGCCACATCTCCCGAGTGCAGCCAGCCGTCTTTGATCGTTTCTTGAGTGGCCTCAGGTTTCTTGTAATATCCAGCCATGACATTATGCCCCTTGTAGATCAGTTCTCCTTTTTCACCCACCGGCACCTCAACGCCAGACTCATCCACTACTTTCACCTTGACTCCCCATACTGGAGTACCAACCGAACCGGGTTTGCATGGGCGGTTCCAGTGATTGAAAGTGACTACTGGCGAACCCTCTGACATGCCATACCCCTCGAGTATTTTCACTCTAAATTTCTCTTCAAATCCGTGTAGCACCGTTACGGGCAAGGAGGCCCCACCGGAAAGACAAGTGTGAAGACTGGCTGCAGAGGCGGCAGCATCTTCCGTGTTATGATTGAGGAGACCCCAATACATGGTGGGCACTCCAGCAAATATGGTCACCTTATGTTGAGCAAAGAGCTCAAGAACTTGAGCCGGATCAAAACGGGGCATCAGAATCTGATGACTGCCACGATACACTCCAGCATTGAGCAGCACCGTCATGGCAAAAATGTGAAACATAGGTAGCACAATAAGCTGTGTATCGCTTTGCTTAAGCTGAGTGAGATCTGCTGAAAGCACAGCGTTGAGCATTAGATTTGAGTGGGTCAGAATGGCTCCTTTTGGTCTGCCCGTTGTGCCCGATGTATATATGATGACTGCAGGTTCATCGGCAGAACTGGGATGGCTTTCAAAGTTAATCGGTTGATCTTTCATGAGGCTCCCCAGGGTGGGCACGTTGGGGATGGCAGGAGGGTCAGTTGGTCGTGGCATGATCATGAAAAAATTCTGGCAGCTAGGCGCCTGCTCAAAGCCAGCATGCCCCTCAGTACCCATGGGCAGTTGATCTGTCCCAGTGAAACAGAAATACGCCTTGGCCTCGCTGTCCTTGAGGTGATAGGTGATTTCTTCACGTTTGAGCAGCACACTGAGCGGCACGCAAACGGCTCCGCACTTCAATATGCCATAGTAGATGATGGGAAAGTAGGGCAGGTTCAAACAAGATAAGGCCACCTTGTCCCCGGGGCCAATGCCAAACGTGCCAAGACCATGTGCAACCTGATTGGCCGCCTGCTCTATCGATTCATAGCTCACGGTATGTTCTTGAAATGTAAAGGCAGGACTACTGGGGTGCTTGGCTGCACTGTGTTCTAGGATTACGGCTAGATTTAGCATATCATGGGGAAGTTTTTACCCTCTGAAAATACAGATATAAACGATTTCCCAATGCTATTTTCCCAAGAGAAAAACGCAGGGGCGCTTTTCCAGATTAGGAGATGTGGCCTTCTTCCAGTTGGAGATATACTTCGTTGTGATCTCCTCCGTCGGGAGCGTTAAGTCTAGGGCAAGGCACAGACGCAGCTCTGGACTGAGGAGTTCCATGATTTGAGAGAAAAGAGCTTGGTTTCGATAGGGCGTCTCAATGAAAATAACCGTCATTCCGGTTTTCAGAATCTTACTTGCGAGGCCTTTGAGTTGGTTTTTGCGCGGCGCATCCTGCTGCGGAATATAACCGACAAATTCGAAATGCTGACCATTGAGGCCAGATGCCATCAGTGCCAGGAAGATAGAACTAGGTCCTGGGATTGGGCGCACTGGTATGTTTTGTCGGTGTGCTGCTGCAACCACTAGAGACCCAGGATCAGCAACAGCTGGCAGGCCTGCATCCGAAATGAGCCCCATGTTGTGACCTTGCAGTAGGGGTTGGATCATCTCGTTTACATCTACTGCTGTGACACGTTTGTGCAAATGG
>CAJQNM010000308.1 GCA_905479665.1 uncultured Saprospiraceae bacterium | reverse complement strand
CCTGCATCTGATCAATCTCTGATTGAGGAATCAAAGATGAGCTGAAAACGCGCACGCCATCGACAAAATATTCGGTGGCATTGGTACGAGAACCTCGAATGGCCACTGCTTCCCCACCGATAGATGATATACCTGCAGTCGTTGCTGCCAGTGTAGTGATACTCTTGGTGGGAAGATTGCGGATCTGCTCAGATGTCACAACCCCTCCTGAGGTGGTGTTATCCTGCTCGATAAGCGGAATTTTGTAATCGACAACGACGACCTCGTCGAGGACCAATCCCGCCGAAAGTTGGACATCCAGGCGATTTACTTTTCCAGCCAGGGCCACTACGCTCTGTACTCGCTGAGTAGTGAAGCCTACATAACTGACTTCCACATCATACGTGCCGGGATCAATATTCGAAAAGGAATAATTACCATCAATGTCAGATTCCGCTCCTCGAATCAGCACATCATTCTTGTAGATAGCGACATTGCAGAACAACACAGGTTCGCCATTGTCCGCATCTGTGACTTTACCTTCGAGTGCAGTTTGTGCACTGAGCTGAAGGCTCGCTAGACATAGCAAGACCAAAATTCCTAATCTGTAAAGCTTCCTTTCGATAACACTCTTTTTAAAAACATCAAATGGCACTTCAGATCTATACTGATACCTGACCAGCTACCAGCTATTACAACGTATAGACTACGTTTTTTGTGAAAGCCGTTAGTCCGAAAGCCAGTTTTTTATTTTTCGAAGAATGGTTTGCGCAATCTTCTGTTTTGATTCAACCGTCCAACCAGCTACATGTGGTGTAAGCAACACGTTAGATAGTTGATACAATTGTGAAGATAGACTTTTTTCATCCGCACTAAATGTCGCCGGCCTTTCATTTTCGAGGACATCCAAGCATGCTCCAAGTACTCGCTCCTCCTGCAGGGCCGGAATGAGATCCGCCAGCTTCACCACCATGCCGCGTGACGTATTCACCAGGAAAAAGGGCTGGGCAAAATCATCGATCCAACGCTGATCTACTAGATGGTGGATCGAGTCATTGTAGGAAACATGAAGGCTCACCACTGATGCCTGAGCTTGAATTTCTGCAATACTCGCTTCCTTGCACTTGGGAAATGTGCTGAGGTCAACATCGATCAGATCATGGACCAAAATTCGGACATCAAAACCATGGAGTACGCGCGCAAAGGCCTGCCCTGTATGGCCGAATCCAATCAAGCCAATGGTCCGTCCCTGCAGCTCAATGCCTCGGTGCTTTTCTCGTTCCCACTTGCACTCACGCACACTGTCGTCTGCCTGATTGATCTTATTGAATAAAGCAAGCAACATGCCCAGTGCATGCTCGGCGACTGCCTGGCAGTTTCCTTCTGGTGCGGAGATGACCTTGATGTCGCGACGAGCCGCCTCGGGTAGATCGATAATCTCCAAACCAGATCCGAGACGGGCGATCACCCGTAGGTTGGGTAGTCGAGCAAACTCTGCCTGTTTGATGTGGGTACGGGAATTGATGACAATGAGCTCATGTGGTTGGGCAAAATCGATGATCTCTGAAGTCGCCAGGTCTGGACGATCATCCACCTGAAAGCCAAGATCCCCCAGGCCGTCGATGAGCAGGGGGTGGACATCATCGGTAATTAATGCACGCATGGGACGAAGATAAGGGCTGCTGTGTAGAGGGCACCCTCTAAAGATGATTTATCCCAGAGTAATGATCATAGGCAATTGTCATGGATCTGCCAACGTTACAACCCTTTACCATGAGATTGATCTTAACGCTTTTTCTGTTCTTACTTGCCAATCTTGCGCTGTCTCAGCCTGCACCGTACGATTTACTGCAACAAGTCATCGAGCGCAGCAGCACCGTAAGAAACCTGGAGTATACCATGGAAAAGCGCGAGCGAGTCGAGGGCGAAATGACGATACAGCGATCCTTCATCCGACTGCACCGCAGTCCATTTAAGATTTATCTGCAGCAGAAAGTGCCTCGAAATGGGCTGGAAGCACTATACGTCCAGGATACAAATAAGGACCGAATCCTGATCAACCCCAATGGCTTTCCTTGGATAAACCTCAATCTGAATCCTCGATCTGGGCTGGTACGCAGGGATCAACACCACACGATAGACCATTCAGGCTATGACTATTTTGTCGAGATCCTATCGAGCGGTCTTTCTGCACAGGGGGAGGAGCAGGCAGCGCTACATTGCAGTTCGGAAATGCAATGGCTGAGTGAACCATGTTGGAAATTACATATTGTCAATCCAAACTATCGCGAGCAAAATACGGTCATCAAGCAGGACATAAATCTGTCATCCCTGGCTGATAGTCTTAATATATGTGAGTACAAAGTTATTGAACTCAATCGTGGTTTGAAAGCAGGTGAAGTTATTCCGGCAGGAACAGAAATCACTTTACCTACTCATTATGGCAAGGAAATGTTCATTTATGTCAGTACTACCCACCTTCTTCCAGTCACCCTTGAGATAAGGGATGAGCAGGGCGTTTTTGAGCGCTACGACTATTTGGACCTAAAGGTGAATCCGGATCTGAATGAGATGGCTTTTTCACCAGATTTTTCGGAGTACGAATTTTAGAAACGATCGCTCGAGATAGGCTTTTGGTATACAGCCAATTCATATATTTGCCGCCGACTTAACCGACGACATGCCACTAGATACTTCGATTCGCTCCGTCTTGATCATCGGGAGCGGCCCTATCATTATAGGTCAAGCTTGTGAATTTGACTATTCAGGATCACAGGCCGCACGTTCCCTTCGGGAGGAAGGGATAGAAGTGAGTCTGATCAACTCCAATCCTGCCACGATCATGACCGATCCGGTCACCGCAGACCACATTTATCTGCTACCTCTTACGGTAGAAAGTTTGCGCCAGATTTTAGAAGAGCGCCAAATCGATGCGGTACTATCTACGATGGGTGGCCAAACTGCCCTCAATCTAGCGATCGAAGCTGGCAAACAGGGCCTCTGGGATGAGTACAATGTACGTCTCATCGGTGTAGATCTCGAGGCGATCGAGCTTGCCGAAAACCGAGATGCATTTCGCCAGCTGATGGGGCGTATCGGCATGGATGTTGCACCCTCGTTTATTGCTAATTCTTTTCTCGAAGGGAAAGAGGCCGCGCAGAAAATTGGTTATCCGCTCGTGATTCGGCCCTCTTATACTCTTGGGGGTCACGGTGGAGGCTTTGTCATGGTCGAGTCAGAATTTGACGAAGCCTTAAGACGTGGCCTCAATGCTTCGCCAACGCACGAAGTGCTGGTCGAAAAAGCAGTGCTCGGCTGGAAGGAATTTGAGCTCGAATTGCTTCGGGACGCCAACGACAATGTGGTGATCATTTGCACCGTCGAAAACATGGACCCCATGGGGATCCATACGGGTGATAGCATTACCGTCGCTCCGGCAATGACGCTCTCTGACACCGCCTACCAACAAATGCGTAACGATGCGATGTTGATGATGCGCTCACTCGGTAATTTTGCTGGTGGTTGCAATGTCCAGTTTGCCCAAGATCCCGAAACAGAAAAACTCATTGCGATCGAGATCAATCCTCGAGTATCGCGCTCATCTGCGCTGGCAAGTAAAGCCACCGGATATCCGATCGCAAAGATCGCCGCCAAACTTGCCCTTGGGTATTCCCTTGATGAGCTCAAGAATCAGATCACCCAAACCACCTCGGCCTATTTCGAGCCGACCCTCGATTACGTCATTGTGAAAATGCCCCGTTGGAATTTTGATAAATTTTATGGCTCGAGTCATATCCTCGGTCTACAGATGAAGTCGGTCGGTGAGGTCATGGCGATCGGGCGCAATTTTCTGGAAGCATTGCAGAAGGCCTGCCAATCTCAGGAAAACAATCGCATGGGTCTGGGTGCCGACAAAAAAGAGTGGATACGAACCCAAGATATCCTAGAGCGACTAGAGAAAGTGAGCGATGATCGGATCTACCGAGTAAAGGATGCTTTGCGTCTTGGTGTACCTGGAAAAAGTGTACATAAGCTCACCCGCATTGATCCCTGGTTTATTGATCAAATAAAACGACTGATCGAGCTGGAAGATAAGTTGATGCGATTCAATGTGCCCGAGGATATCCCGCGTGAATTTTTCAAAGAACTGAAAAGCGTGGGTTACTCAGATGCCCAGATTGCCTGGCTGCTACGCGTCGATGAAGAGCCTGTAACCAAGCAACGCAAGAAACTGGAGATACGCCGTACCTACAAGATGGTCGACACCTGTGCCGCCGAGTTTGAAGCACATACTCCCTATTTCTACTCCACGTTTGACGAGGAGAACGAGAGCATCCCGAGCGACAAAAAGAAAATCATCGTGCTCGGATCAGGACCCAACCGCATCGGCCAGGGCATCGAGTTTGACTATTGCTGCGTGCATGGAGTCCTAGCGATCAAGGAGGCTGGGTACGAGGCCATCATGATCAACTGCAATCCAGAAACTGTCTCCACTGATTTTGACATTGCCGATAAGCTCTATTTCGAACCCATCTTCTGGGAGCACATCGAGGAGATTATCGACCTGGAAAAACCCGAAGGGGTCATCGTACAGTTGGGTGGTCAGACCGCTCTTAAGTTGGCCAAGAAACTGAGTGAGAAGGGCATCAAGATCATCGGTACCAGCTATGAGGCACTGGATCTGGCTGAAGATCGCGGACGCTTTTCTGATTTGCTCAAAGAATTAGGTATCCCTTACCCCCATTACGGAGTAGCCAGCGATGCCGATCACGCCCTAGAGATTGCTCATGAAGTGAGCTACCCAGTGTTGGTACGACCATCGTACGTGCTGGGTGGACAGCGTATGCGGATCGTGATCAATGATGAAGAACTGGAGCGCAGCGTGCTCTCCATCTTCAAACATCTGCCCGACAATAAAGTCCTCATCGATCAGTTTTTGGAACGTGCCAAGGAGGCCGAGGTCGATGCCATCTGCGACGGCGAAGATGTACACATCATGGGCATCATGGAGCACATCGAGCCTGCAGGTATCCACTCTGGAGACAGCTCGGCGGTGCTCCCCACCTACAGCCTCTCGGAGCAAGTGGTGGAAACGATGAAGGAATACACAAAGAAGCTGGCGCTCGCTCTCAATACCAAGGGTCTGATCAATATTCAGTTTGCGATCAAGGACGAAAAAGTATTCGTGATCGAAGCCAACCCACGTGCGTCGAGGACGACTCCTTTTATTGCCAAAGCCTATCAAGTCCCGTATCTCAATTACGCCACCAAAGTGATGATCGGCAGTCATACGCTGAAAGACTTTGAGATGGTCAATAAACTGGAAGGTTTTGCGATTAAAGTACCGGTCTTTTCTTTTGATAAATTTCCGGATGTGGACAAGGAGCTCGGCCCCGAAATGAAATCTACTGGCGAGTCTATCCGCTTTATCAAAAACCTACAAGATCCATTTTTCATGGAGCTGGAAC
>CAJQNM010000307.1 GCA_905479665.1 uncultured Saprospiraceae bacterium | reverse complement strand
TTGTTGTTTAGCAATCCAGCAAGTAAAGATTCGCGTTCCCAGATGACAGTCCGGATCAGCTACGACGACGGCAATACCTGGCCAGTTACCCTCCTGTTGCATCCAGGACCATCGGCCTATTCCGATCTGCTGCAGGATCGTCGGACGGCCGCTTGCTATTATGAATGTGGAGAAAAATCACCATACGAGCGAATTGTATTTCAGGTTATTGCTTTATAGGAGTATGAAGTCCATAATTTTAAGGTGTAAATATATTCTCTGCTCTCATCGTTTACACTTTATGAAATATCTCCACCTTACCACTATCTGCCTATGCGTGCTTTTCACTGCCATATCGAGGGGGCCGGTGTATGGACAAGATTGCGGCACCCACCTTCATGTCGATCCCACTCCAGAAACAAGAGCTTGGAATTCCTTTGAGAAACGCTGGACAAAGCAACGTGGCCAACAAATGATAAGTCTGGGCATAACCATTCACATTGTGACAGGAGCAGTGGAGATACCACTGCAAAAATTGTACAGCGAACTCGATGCCATCAATCGAATATTCTCGGCCAGTGGTCTCAATTTCTTCTTTTGTGGTGCTCCCCGCATCATCAGTGGCAAACGGAACATTTACACCTATGATCAGGCCGCGACTGAATTAAATTCAAAGTTCCATGTGGCCAATACGATCAATATCTTTTATCTGGATGAGATTGGTGACTCACAGCTTAGTCAGTTTGCCTGTGGGATTTCAACATTTCCATTTGGCAGCAGCCCCAGACAGCGATTTATCATCATGCAAAAGGGCTGCAGTACAAATGGCTCGACCTTGGCACACGAAATAGGTCACCTCTTCGGCCTGCTGCACACCCACGAAACCTTTCGCGGTCGTGAATTTGTCAATGGCAGCAACTGCTCAATCGCTGGCGATCAGCTGTGTGATACCCCAGCTGACCCCAATCTTGGGCGAGGTGGCCTTCAGGGTTGCATCTATGTCGGCAATGAAAGAGATACCAACGGTGATGCGTACCGTCCCGACCCATCTAATATTATGTCGTATGCCCCTGACGTTTGTTCAAATCGATTTACCGCCGATCAAAATGCCCGAATGAATTTTTGGTACGAACAAGAGCTTTCCTACTTGATCCAAGAATGTGATTTCTTCCCGGATTTCGCCCTTTCGACTTCCCAAACCGACCTGGATGTGAGTTCTGGCCAGCAGGTCGAATTCTCCTTCGATTTTGAAAGCATCGCAGTGAGTGAAGAAAGCAAGGTTGAGGTTTATTTCAGCTTATTCGGAGAAAACGATGTTATACCGACCATCATTTATAAGGACTCGGTCATAGTGGCCCCAGATTCTGAACAATTCAATCATTCTTTCAATTTCGAATTTCCATTGACCAAAGGAACCGGAAATTATATTCTCACCGTCATTCTTGATCCAAAATCTCAATTTCTGGAACGAGACAAGCGGAATAATTTTCATGAAATAGAAGTCACTGTAGATAATTCTCAATTTTCTGATCAGTTGATATTTCCCAATCCAGTGGGTGAAGAGCTCACCATTTTTCTCCGTGACAATATTCGCAGAGGAGATATTTACATTGAAATAAATGATCTCTATGGGCGCTCCTTTCTTTCTGAGAAGAAATTCAAAAAATCGGAAGAATTTTTTACTCGTGTAGATGTTACAGATCTTCCTACCGGCACCTACTATGTTTCTGTGTCTATTGAACGAGATAAGAAACCCCAGAGCTATTTGATTTTGAAAAATTAAGGTTTTGGAACCCCAGGTCCGGATCCATTCCGGACATTCCATCGTATCTACCAAGAATCGTACTTTCTTGCCGTAAAAGCATCATCATGAAAAAAGCTCTCTTCTTCCTCAGTCTCTCTATCGCATTAGTGCTGTGTTTCTCAGGCGTCACGCCACTCGATGCACAAGAACTTAAGGCCGAGCACATAGCTCAACTCAAGTATCGGCATATAGGCCCTGTCGGAAATCGATTGGTATCGGTGGCTGGCGTGCCTAGTGATCCCCTCACCTATTATGTGGGTGCAGCTTCGGGGGGCATCTGGAAGAGCACCGATGGCGGACTCAATTGGAAACCCGTCTTCGACAAACAGCCCGTGCACGCCATCGGTGCCCTGGGACTCTGCCCTGCCGATCCTGAGGTCGTTTACGCTGGCACAGGCGAGGCATTTATCCGCTCCAATATTTCTATCGGCAATGGCGTCTGGAAATCTTCTGATGGCGGAGAAAACTGGGTGCACACCGGCCTTGATAAGACCGGCAGGATATCTCGGATAGTCGTCCATCCCACCGATCCAAGTATTGCCTATGCGGCATCTCTCGGTCATGCCTACACGCCTCAAGAAGAGCGAGGTATTTTTCGCACCACTGATGGTGGTGAGACATGGGAGCACGTACTCAAGGTCGATGACAAAACCGGCGCATCTGATCTAGTGATGGACCCACACAACCCTCGCATCCTATTTGCGGGTATGTGGCAACTCGAAATAAGACCTTGGACACGGACCAGCGGTGGTCCAGGCAGTGGTATATATAAGTCAAGCGATGGTGGAGATACCTGGACTAGGCTTGAAGGTCATGGGCTGCCCGAGGGAGATATCGGTAAGATCGCTCTGGCCATGACTCCGGCTCAATCAGGCCGGCTCTATGCACTCATCGAAACGGGTGATGGCCTCCCCCTCAATGGCGAGCCGACCAATAGTGGTGAGCTGTGGCGATCTGAGGATCGCGGCGGCTCTTTCAAATTGGTCAACTCAGATAGAAATCTCACGGGGAGAGGTGCCTACTATACCCGATGTGCAGCAAATCCAGAAAACCCAAATGAGATCTATTTTCTATCTGCCAGCTATGCCACAAGCATAGACGGTGGCAAAACGGCCACCTCGGCGGCTTCAG
>CAJQNM010000306.1 GCA_905479665.1 uncultured Saprospiraceae bacterium | reverse complement strand
AGTTCTTGTCGGCTATCGCAACCCAAAGCGATATGGTCAAGTCCAACCCTAAACGGATCGAACTGATCATCTTGTGGCACCCTACCTTCCGGGCCTTTCAACGCGATCGCGGTGCTTCCCGCAAAGAAAATAATCAATTCAGGCTCCTCCAAAACGGGCTTAAAGCCCAATTTGTCTATGTAAAATAATTTCGAGCGCTCTAGGTCAGAAACTCTAATTGCGATGTGGTGCACACCCGGTGATTTAATTTTAATTGGCATGGTCATTTCAGATAATATTTAAAGATTGACAAATAGGGTTTTTTCGAATCTCCCTTCATTTCAATCACAATATCGATCCTTTACACTCTAAGACTACGACCATGCAATTCAAGTCCAGTAAATACAATACTAGTCCAGTAAAAAGTCAGATTTGTCCAGTGCAATTCACTGTATGTCCAGCTTGAAGAGAGAATACGGCACTACCTTAGCAGAGTCAAAAATCACTATCTAGATTAAAATTTATTATGAAAAATCAAAGAGATCAGCAGTTACACGAGATTGCCCGCAACTATGTCATATGTTTGGGAGAAGGAGACTTTGAGAGCATTCCCTACCATGAGGACATTGAACTAAGGGCGCCCATCAATCCCGGAGGCAGTACCCATTCAATGAGCGGACGTCAAAACCTAAAAGAAAAGTGGTGGGCACCGCTACCAGATCTTGTTTCCGGCGTTGAACTACTCTGCACCTACACTAGCGATGACCAATCTGCGGTAGCTGTTGAATTTCTGTGTCGGATTGATGCATTGGATACGACTCTGAGAATTGTTGACAGATTCAAGGTGGATGATCGTGGTTTGATCACATCACAGGAGAATTTTTTCGATCCCCGAGCTATTACTAATCCCAGCTAGTGGGACTTAAATGTTTGACGATATGTATTTGGAGTCATTCCAAAAGCTTTCTTAAAGACGCGAAAAAAGTAATCGGGATCCTTGAAACCGATGTCGTACGCCACCGCAGCTACAGTAGGCCGCGGATCCTGCAGAAGCTCCTTGGCTCGCTCTAATCGAACAATGCGAATGAACTTCGAGATGGGTAGTCCCGTTGCAGATCGTAATTTTCGATGAAGTTGAGAATGGCTAATACCTATCTGATGACACAACACTTTTATTGTAAAATGAGGATCTGACAAATTGGTCTCAATAATTGCTCTTACACTCTTTACGACATCATCCTCATAAATTGTTTCTTGATTCAGGTAATGATTACTTGCGCTGTACTGAGCGGTTGATACTATCGATTCCGTTGAATGATATGTTTCAGCGAATAATTTCGATAGTCTCTCGGACCAATTCTCATTGACAATCGACTTGGAAAGGAAATCTTCTGAAAACTGCCAAGGACTTTCAAAGAGATTTTCTTTTTGAAGGTGATCCAAGCTTGATAGCTTCTGCTTCAAACGATTGATCTGATTTTGATTGACCAGCCTAAATTGGTGATATTGAAATTCTCCTAATTCTTGAGCGTAGTAGTCTTCAACAACCAGATGCTGAATAGCTTTTATTGTTTCCCTATCAGCTGTACAAATGCATCCTTGCAGATGGCCATTCATTAATATTTCGATAGCTTCCATTTGGGCAGCAAGTTCAAGGCACCTCACCAGATTGGAGCTCGCAGCAGCCAGGTCCTCAATGGCAAAATTGTATTGGCACAAAGACAGGCTTGCCAGAGCCTCACCATATTTATCTGAAGAATTCACGAAAAGGCTCAATGATCTTCTCAAATGAAATTCTGAGGCGTTTAGACCTTCTTCTTTTAGATTTATTCTGCCAAGAATATTGTGACTGGTCGCTATTCCAAAAATATCGCCGATCCTTTCGAAAACGGGCAACACCTTTTCTTGTAGCATGCTTTGGGCAGTTTGACTAGCCCCGAATTCAAGCTGCCATTCAGCGGAAACGAGGTCAGAGAAAGCGACCAGTTGTTGATTTTTCAGCTCCTCGAATTGTTGGCTACTCTCAAGAATTAATTGCGCCGAGTCATCCTTGTGGCCTTGCTTCATCAACGATCGTGCTTGATTAATCATGGAAAACGCTACACCGTACTTGTTCCCAGCATTCTGTTGAATTTCTAGGACTTTTCTTTGCAAGCTCACACTCAAATCAAATTGTCCTCGGTAGTGATGGGTCCATGCTAGATTACTTATAGCTTGAGCTTCTCCCAATGGCTCATCAATCCTTCTAAAGATCTCAGATGCCTCCGTAGCATACGCAATCGCTTTCTTGTAGTTACCCATTCTCCATTCGGACCAGCTCAGGTTATTGTATGCTCTGCCGATTTCCGACCATTTATCAAGATTCTTGCTTAGCAAGAGTACTTTCTCAAAACAGTCCTTCGCCTTCGAGTAATTTCCTAGGTTCTGAGAGAGCGATCCAGCACCGTCGAGTAGTCCGATCATAACCTCGTTATCGACAGTCGATACCAACATAAGGGCTTCAACCATTTCAAGCCCCTCATTTAGCAATCCCCGATGGACATGATAGTACCATAAATCAGCTCCCAGCTTGCCAGCCAATTCGGGCTGATTTATCGTGAGCCAACTCAGTGCACTTTTCATGTTTTCGTACTCGACATCAAACAATGCCATCCATTTCTGTTGCTCTGTGCCTTTAAGCTTGTTCTTGCCTTCCTCTACAAATGACAAAAAGTAATGTGCGAATTTTTCATTAATCTCGAAATGATCAGGATTGTCGACCAATCGCTCCAGACCATAGTCACGAATTATTTTCAAGATGCCAAATCTAGGCACGAGATGGATCTCCGGAAGCTTGGTGAGAAGGCTCTTATCCATAAAGGACTCGACTACATCCAGGACTTCCACATCCGGGCAAATAGCAGCAAGAGTGTCTAACGAGAATCCGCCCCGAAAAAGCGATATCCTTTGAAAGATTCCCTGCTCACCAGGATCAAGCAAGTCGTAGCTCCACTTTACTGTGTTTCGAATGGTCTGATGACGGAAAGATATGTTCTGGGATTTAGTTTTCAGTAGGGTGCTATCTGTTGATAGTTTGTCGAGGAGCAACTGGGGTGAGAAGAGCTTTAAACGTGCTGCTGCAAGCTCGATAGGCAATGGAAGACCCTCAAGCAGATCGGTGATACCAACGACTGGCTTTACATTCTCCTCAGAGAGGACAAAACTTGGCACCACAGACTTTGCACGGCGTACAAATAAGTCGATTGCTTCAAATTGAAGCAATTCGGTAGGTCCGGGAAAAAGCAATGGGTTAGGTCGATTTAGGCTATCTAGGGGATACTCAATTTCCTCCGGTAGTCTGAGAATTTCGCGACTCGTAGCCAGAATCTTAATGTCAGGACAGGAAAGCAAGAGCTTGGAAATGAACAGGGTAGACTCCAATATCTGTTCCAAGTTATCAAGGATCATGAGCATTTTCTTATCAGCAAGAAAATTGATGATCTCCTCAATCCAGGAGTTCTCAAAGCTCTCTTTGAGACCTAACAATGTCCCAATCTGTCTAGGCACATGTAAATGATCATTAATCATGTCCAGCGCAACAAAGCAGACACCGTTGGTAAAGGCCTCTGCCACTGCTTCTCCTACTTTAGATGCCAACCTAGTCTTTCCCATCCCCCCTGGACCGAGCAATGTCACTAGTCGCGTGGTTTCCTGCAGAAGCAAATGTTTCAATGAAATTACGTGGTGGGCACGGCCAATAAATGCATTGGGATACGATGGTAGCTCAAGAAATCTGTACGCGTCTTTCACCAGACCTGCCAATTCATCCCGATCTGGTACATTTAATCCATCTTCAACAATGGCATAGACTCCCAATGGCTCTTGCACGTTCTTGAAATCGTACTTTCCAAGGAACTTCATCTTTACATCCTTGTGATTTTTTATTTCGTTATAAATCTTCTCCGATATCAGCACGCTTCCAATGGCAGCAATGGATTCAACCCTTGAAGCTACGTTCACCGCATCTCCAATGATCTCATCTTCATCCACTACGATTTCACCTGAATGAATGCCTATGCGGACAGGAACACGGCCTGTCGACTGATAGGTCTGCTGTAATTCAACACCACATTTGACCGCTTCCTTAGCCGATCTAAAAATGCTCAATGTGCCATCTCCGTAGTATTGAAGAATTCGTCCTTGGTACTTTTCAGTAATCTTGACAAAGTGCTCTCGATGAATAGCACGAATAGAGACTGCCTCGTGCTCGTCTTTTTGCATCAATGCAGTGTACCCTGAAATATCGGTGAACATTATGGCGGCGAGTATCCTCATCTTAATTAGTCATCCCAGACCCTAGCAAATCACTTTTTCTTCTTAATTCTTTGCTATCCTCATCCCAATTTAAGCGATATCGCGAAGAAAAGAGAGGGCCCCTACAATAGAGTCCAGTTCTACAACAATATGTTACCGGTTTAGCCCCAAGTATGACAAAGTGTGACTATTTAAAACCTGGGAAACAGATGATGCCCTTTAATGGCTTTGATCTTTCTACCAATGTCGGCTAAAGTAGCCTGACAACTACGGAAAGTATCTCAACTTAGTTCGACGGAAATCTGCTCACGCGGAGGATTGGGATAAATAATTATGTGCCCTCAAAAGATTACTTACCCAACTTCCACTTCATGCCTATGGTTAAAATAATTTGAGGAATCCAATCGCACATTGGGACCATCCGTATCACACCTCAGATATTGATCATTCCTTTTTTCAA
>CAJQNM010000305.1 GCA_905479665.1 uncultured Saprospiraceae bacterium | reverse complement strand
GTTGGTACAGCCTCCCCATTCTTAATTCCATTGCCATTTGATCCGGTGACCTCCTGTTGACTGCCTAAATAATTAGGCAGATCCATGCCTGCCATGTTAAAGAGGTCATGCAGTGGTGGGATGGATTTGTACAGCCCAGAGACAAATTTGGAGGTGGCGTTGCCTTCTCCATTCTGACCGCCGCCTTCCCAGACCGTTATCTTATCGATCTTGAGATCTTTTATGGCATCAACTTGCGTCTTCACTAGGTCTTCGAGCTTGTCGGCGATGAGCATAAGTACCGCATCGCGGGTGTTGCCGTTGGCCGCTTTGACAATTTGCTCAAAGCCATCCGCCTGTCGATGCAAGACTTCATAGAGACCGCGTGCCTCTGCCTCTTGGGTGGCGAAGATCGCATCAGCCTCTCCCTGTGCTTTGAGTCGCATCATTTCGGCCTCTGCGGCTGCTTCGATTTCTAATTTGCGCCTGGCGATTTCCGCGCTTACGATCACATCTGCTTCTCGTGAAGCAAGCTCTCGTGCTGCTCGAGCTTCTTCTGCTTGTTTTTCAGCCAAGTAGGAATCTTTTAGCGCATTGGCTGCTTGTATTTTCTCGGCGGCAGTGGCTTGTTTGAGGGCTTCTGCCTCCTTCTCTCGTTTGCTCGCCTCCGATTGTGCGATAAGAATTTGCGCCAGGTTTTCGCCTTCGATAGATTTGGCGCGCGCATCTGCTTCACCCACCAGGGCGTCTGCCTCTGCTTTAGCGACCTCTACCCGCTGTTCGCGCTCGGCACGGGCTTGGCCGATGGCACCTTCTTGGTTTCGTTCTGCCACACGGACCTTGGCCTCATTGATCGCTTGCGCGGCAGCCTCCTTTCCAAGGGCTTCGATATAGCCCGATTCATCCTCGATGTCAGTGATGTTTACGTTGATCAATGACAGGCCTATTTTTGAAAGCTCACTGCCCACATTGGATGCGACATTGGCCAAAAATTTATCCCGATCTGAATTGATTTCTTCAATATCCATGGTCGCAACGACCAATCTCAATTGACCAAAAATGATGTCTTTGGCAATGTTTTGAATATCTTCCATAGACTTGCCAAGAAGTCTTTCGGCGGCATTGAGCATGGTTCCTTCCTGATTAGAAACAGCTACAGTAAAGCGAGATGGAACATTCACTCGGATGTTCTGCTTACTCAGTGCACTGCGCAGATCGACATCGATCGAAATCGGTGAAAGATCGAGATACTCATAGTCCTGGATCACTGGCCAAACAAAGGCTGCTCCCCCTGCAAGGCATTTGGCCGAACCACTACCCGTACGGCCATAGATAACCAGGATTTTGTCCGACGGACAGCGCCGATAGCGAGATATTAAGAAGAGACCCATCAAGAGGGTCAGTACCACTAAACCGATCAGAAGATAGAGCGTCATAGACATAATGATGTACTTTTAGGTTTGAGAAACTTCCGTTTCGAATATTTCTATTGGTTCGACCACGAGAATATTATTCTCAATGATTTCTACAATCTTGACATTTTTACCACTGGCCAATTCCTCCCCTTCCGTTACCGCATTCATCTCACGCAATGAATTTGCCAAAATAACGTGTACTTTTCCAGCACCTTTGCGATGACCAGGTATAGTGAGATAGACCGAGCCGTTTTCAAAGAGTAAATCCTGTACATTGGCATTGCCTTCCTGAGACAATCTCGAGAAAAAATACATGAGATAAGCCACCAGAATCATCGCAGAAAAACCGGCGATGAAGGCCCATACCATGACCATAGTCTTGGCGTACCCCCCGCCTAATGCCAGAACGCCAGCCCAGCCGAAGAATGTAGCAAATGCAATCAAGCTGCGTACCGAGAGCAAGGCAAAGGATGGGTCTAGCGAAAAATCGGCACCTCCAGCTTCTATATCGACATCAACATCAGATTCAAAATCGAGCCCGAACAGAGACAATCCAAACTGGATCACGAAGAGTACACTGGAAACGATAGCAATACCCCAGAAGATCTGCTCCATCGATTGCAGTGCGTTCCACCAGTCAGTCATCAAAATTATCATCTTGAGCCCTTTACAATTGGTCCATAGGTAAATTACATTACTCAGGGCAATTGCCGACGAAAGTATCGACGAAAGTCGGTGGAAACACGGCTAAGGCTTCTTTTTGAATATTTATGTGGGAAGATAGGCGAATTGGTCAGTCTGGTTAGTGTCCAAGTTGATTAATTGTATCTTCGCCACAAGTGCTGATACTAAGTCTCAAGGAGTGATTATTGATGTAAAACTTTTCACTGGATCGGCCTCCAGTTATTTGGCCGAAAAGATCGCAGACTACTACGGATCAGATCTGGGAGCCCTACACGTCGAGGAGTTTAGTGACGGAGAGAAGCAGCCCGTGATCGATGAGTCCGTACGTGGTGCCTACGTCTTCTTTATCCAATCCACATTTGCCCCTCCAGAAAATTTAATGGAGCTTTTGCAATTGATTGATGCGGCCAAACGTGCGTCTGCTGGATACATTACGGCAGTGATCCCCTACTTTGGTTACGCTCGACAAGATCGAAAGGATAAGCCTCGAGTACCTATTTCTGCCAAGCTGGTTGCAAATCTTCTAGAAGCCGCTGGAGCAGATCGTATCATGACAATGGACCTGCATGCTGATCAGATTCAGGGTTTTTTTGATATACCTGTAGATCACCTTAAGTCGAGTGCCATATATACGTCGTATCTGGAAAAACAAGATTTAGACAATGTCATTTTCGCATCTCCTGACGTAGGAGGGGTGAAAAGGGCACGTCGCTTTGCCGTACATTTTGAAAAACATCTGGTGATTTGCGATAAAATCCGGGAGCGTGCCAATGAAGTTGCTGCCATGAAAGTGATTGGTGATGTCTCTGGTGCCGATGTGATCCTAGTCGATGACATCGTCGATACCGCGGGCACCTTGTGCAAGGCAGCAGGGGCCTTGATGAAGGAGGGAGCCAAATCTGTACGGGCACTTTGTACACACCCAGTGCTTTCGGGAGATGCCTATACCAAGATCCAAAACAGCCAGTTGGCGGAAGTGATTGTAACGGATTCCATTCCGCTAAGCGGGTCTTCACCAAAGATAAAAGTACTCTCTAGTGCCAAGCTCTTTTCACGGGCGATACGGAATACCCACGAGCACAAGTCTATTGCTGCTCTGTTTGTTGGCCAGTAAACGATAAAAATCTATCTTCGCACTCATTTTTAAATTAAGCAGGATTAGCTATGAAGGTCTTAAAGGTCTCAGGAGAAATTCGCTCCGATCTGAAAAAGAAAAATGCGAGAGCATTGCGACGAGAAGGAATGATCTTATGCGAGTTGTATGGAGGTAGTGAAAATGTCCACTTTACCGTGCAGCACAGTGAAATCAAGAAGCTGGTCTACACTTCGGAGTTTCAGCTCGTTGAGCTCAATGTGGGTGGAAAGACCTACCAAGCCTTCATGAAAGAAGTCCAGTTTCATCCAGTCTCGGATGCGATCATGCATATCGATTTTCAAGAGTTGGTGAAAGGCCGCAAGATCAAAGTTTCGGTGCCTATCGTCATGGATGGCATCTCACCTGGCGTAAAAGAGGGCGGGAAGCTGTATGCCAAAGTACGTTACCTCAAGATCAAAACAACTCCCGAGCATCTGGTGGACAGTGTGCACGTAGATATATCTCAAATGACACTGGGCAATTCAGTGCGGGTGCGCGACATCATGGTTGGTGAAGGAGTCGAGGTTATGAATAACCCAAGTATTCCTGTAGCTACGGTCGAAGTACCACGTCTCCTCAAACTCGAAAGCGATGACGCTCTTGAAGGTGAAGGTGAGGAAGAAGGCGAAGAAGGCGAAGGCGGTGAAGGAGATTCTGCTGATGGTGGCGGTGACAAAGAAGGCGGAGACCAAGGATAGAGTTCTCTTCGTTTAGACGGAAGCATGTCAGCTCTCTCGATCTGTTTGGTTCAGTTTGATATAGGTTGGGAAGATCCAGCTAGTAATCACAAGAGGGTCGAGCGATTGCTCCCAGCAAGTGCAGATCCGTTTGATCTCGTCCTGCTCCCAGAGATGTTTAATACGGGGTATACCATGGAGGCAGCGCGCAATGCGCAGTCTATTCAAGGAGAATCTGTGGCCTGGATGAAAGAAATCAGCTCTGAGCATCGCTGTGATGTCATGGGTTCTTTGATCATCAAAGAAGGATTTGACTACTACAACCGCTTACTTTACATTCATAAAGGAGAGATTCACAGTCACTACGACAAGCGGCATCTATTTGCCTTTGCAGGAGAACACGAATCTTTTAAGCCCGGGGAGGATCGGGTGACATTGCAGATTGGGGGCTTAAACTGCATGCCATTGATATGCTATGACCTTCGTTTTCCAGTCTGGTCAAGAAATCCAGGTAACGTCGATACCCTGATTTATGTGGCTAACTTTCCGGCAAAAAGAAAATATGCCTGGCGGCAATTATTGATTGCTCGAGCCATCGAAAATCAGTGCTACGTGGTGGGATTGAATCGCATTGGGGTGGATGGCAATGAGCATCCATACAGTGGAGACAGCATGGTGATTGACCCATACGGGCACATTTTGCATGATATGGAAGATCGTGAGGAGAGCCTGGTTGTCACTCTGGAAAAGGGCGACATCGAGAAATGTCGGCAACATCTTCCTTTTTTAGCAGATAGAGATCAATTTACTTTCGCATGACACTTTCCGCAGCGCGCTCACTAGCCATACCTATTCTGCTATTAATGCTATTGTTCACAGCGTGCTCCAGCACAAGTGGTCTGAGCAAACGGGTAGAGGTAAAAGAGGAAAAGCTTGCTACAGCGCTCGTGAAAACAGGCCGTTCTATGCTTGGTAAAAAATACCGCTACGGAGGAGAGTCAAGCAAGGGCTTCGATTGCTCTGGACTTACTCGCTACATCTTCGAGCGCAATAATGTGCAGTTGGCGCGCAGGGCGGCCGATCAATATCGTCAGGGAGTGAAGGTAGATCGCCTGGATGCACGACCGGGAGATCTGGTCTTTTTTATCAATCGAGGGGTCATCCATCATGTCGCACTGGTCACCAAAGTCACTGGTGCTCACCTTTATATCCTGCATAGCACCAGCTCGAAGGGAGTGATCGAAGAAGATCTACGTGCCTCAAAATATTGGACCAAGCGATACAAAGCGGTACGCCGCGTGATCTAATACCTCAGGGGCGTTGACTAAGTACGATGTGTACTGGCAGAGTTTTTATCTTTGCGCGCTAAGCAGAAAACTATGTTCAATCTCATTTTATTTGGTCCTCCGGGATCTGGAAAAGGTACTCAAGCAAAAAAGCTCGCTGAGCAGTACGGATTCCTGCACATCTCGACGGGCGATCTTTTTCGCTCCGAAATAGGCGGCGGCACTCCCCTTGGATTGGAGGCGAAGAGCTACATTGATGCAGGCAAGCTTGTGCCAGATCAAGTCACCCTCGGAATGCTGGCCAAAGCGGTCGATGAGCATCCGGACATTGAGGGAGTCATTTTTGATGGTTTTCCACGTACGATCGTCCAAGCAAAAGCACTTAATGCCATTCTGGATGAGAAGGGCCAAGACCTAGATCTACTCATTTCACTGACGGTCAACGAAGAAGAAATCGTGGAGCGTATTCTCGAGCGATCCAAAACATCGGGTCGCGTAGATGATGCGGATGAGGCGACGATCCGCAAGCGCATCAGTGTCTACCATGAGGAAACCAGTCATGTGTATGACTTTTATGATGAACTCGGGCATGCCTACGAAATTGATGGTATGGGCGGCATCGAACAAGTTTTTGAGCGACTTAGCGGTTTGATCGCTAGGACGCAGCATTGATAAGCGGTGTGCTCATTGGGAACCAATAGTTCCTCAGTTTTCAAGCTATGGCCGAAGAAAATTTCATTGACTACGTAAAGATCTGTTGTCGCTCCGGTCGGGGGGGATCGGGGTCCATCCACTTTCATCGTGATCGCTTGACCGCCAAAGGTGGACCTGACGGAGGCAATGGTGGTCGCGGTGGTCACATCATCGTGAGAGGCAATCGGAACATGTGGACTTTGTTGCCGCTCAAATACCGCAAGCACGTGATTGCTGGTGTCGGGGAACACGGTAAGGGCACTCTGAGTACAGGTGCTGATGGGGAGGACATGATCTTGGAGGTGCCGTTGGGCACCGTCGCCATCGACGACGAATCTGGTGAAAAAGTATTTGAAATTACGGAGCATGACCAATCGGCCATTCTCGTCGAGGGTGGTCGCGGAGGGCTCGGCAATGCCCATTTCAAATCGGCTACTCGTCAGACTCCACGATATGCCCAAGAAGGAGAAGAAGGGAAGGAAGAATGGAAAGTACTGGAGCTCAAGGTACTGGCCGATGTGGGACTTGTGGGGTTTCCGAATGCAGGCAAGTCTACACTTTTGTCCGTCATTTCTGCCGCGAAACCAAAGATCGGAGCGTATCCATTTACCACCCTCAAGCCCAATTTGGGCATTGTGGCATATCGGGATTCACGATCATTTATCATGGCCGATATACCAGGCATTATCGAAGGAGCACACGAAGGAAAAGGGCTTGGCCATCGGTTCTTAAGACACATCGAGCGCAATTCAGCACTTCTTTTTATGATCCCTTGCGATGCCGATGACATCGTGGAGACGTATCGGGTACTCTTGCGCGAGCTCCAATTGTACAATCCGACACTATTGGACAAAGAGCGCTTGATCGCGATCACCAAGGCCGATCTGCTCGACGCGGAGCTACAAGATTTAATGGCCGAGGAGCTGAGTGAACTGCCTCCTTTTATCTTTATTTCGGCAGTTGCTGGAAAAGGTCTTGTCGAGCTGAAGGATAGACTGTGGGCACTAATGAATGCCGCGCCCTGAAATTGTTTTGACGATCATAGAATGAGAATCGGCGATTTTTAGTTTTCATCGATCTATCCGTGACAACAATTCACCGCGCTCTTGCTCCGCTTTATCCCGGATGGTCTCCGCACCCACCAGCGCTTTTTCCCAAACGACTGAAGTCATCTTTTGCATGGGTTGTATGAGCTGTAGACAGTGTGATTGCGTGGAGGCCTTAGATTGTAGCATACCGGATTTTTGCAGAAAACCAGTAAGAATCGCCAAACTGAAAAGCATCATGACAGAGAGCATGAAGCCACCGAAAAGGAGACGCAAATAGGTGACTCCCTGGCCTTGCCAGTTATTTAAGGTTTGGAAAAGCTGGTAGATGACCAATACCAAGGACAAAAACAACAGTAGGGTAGCCATAAATCGAATCAACAAATGACCCTCGCCAAAAGATTCATCAAAAAATGTCAACGCGTGTGGAGTAAACATTAGAGCGATACAGCCGGCGAGGAAAAAGGAAAGGCCCAGTGTCAAACTGCGGAAAATGCCTTTTTGAAATCCTGCGGAAAATGCGACCACCAACAGGGTCACAAAAAGAAAGTCCAATACCATCGTTGTTTTCTTACTATTCTTAGGCTGCAAGGTAATAATATATTATAAATATTTATAATGTGTTGTTTGTTAGAAGATAGGTGTATAGGGAGTATAGGCAACTGAATAACTGTAACTTTTCATCAAATTTAACACACGTGCAAAACACCTGTCAGACACGATCTCAATACGGGTCATATATACTTGGGATTCTGGCTTTGATCCTAACACTGCCCAGCGCGCTCGCTCAGGATTGTGAGTGTGTGGAAAAGAAAGGATACCAATGGCAAGAAAACAGTGAGGAGGAGATCTATGATTATGTCTCGTACGCTGGTAAGTCTATTCCTCTTCGTTTTCTGAGCCCCAGCGAGTTTCCCTCCATTCCTTTTGTTTCGCTTGCGAAAGAAACGTCCAAGCTACAATGCGTGTGGACTTGTTGCCCGTACCCATCGGAATAGTCTTGACTTGTGTAGCAGCGGCTCTCTTTAGCGCAGAGTGGATCCCTTTGAGGTGAGCCTGTTTCGCGACCAGCGAGGAAAACCAAAAGCAGTTGTCTGCAAAGTTTCGGCTCTCCTCAATCATCTTTCGGATGAAAACGGAGGCTCCTCCCTGACTGATGAGTTCATTGTCCTTCCCTGAAAAATTGCGTCTCGACTTCCTTTTTTTGCCACGTGAGAGATTCTTCACCTTTCGGCGATTCTCTTGCGCAGCATTTTTTGTCGAAGAATAAAAGGGAGGGTTGCAAATGGTCAAATCAATTTTTTCCGCTGGAGCCAAGATGTCCTGATAGATGTGATGCGGATCTTTTTGTAGGCGGAGTTCCACTTTTTTCTTCAGCAGTGCATTGCTATCGATATTGTGGTTTGCGATTTCTAGAGACTCCTCATCAATGTCCGATCCGATAAAGGACCAACCATATTCGGCAACTCCTATTATGGGGTAAATACAGCTGGCACCAACACCTATATCCAAGCACTTGATGGAGTGTCCACGTGGTATTTTTGCAAGATTTGCATCCGCAAGGATATCGGCCATGTGGTGGATGTAGTCGGCTCTTCCAGGAATGGGTGGGCACAGATTAGTATCTGGAAAATCCCAAAATGTGATGCCATAGTAGTGAGCGAGCAAAGCGCGGTTGAGGAGCTTCACCGCGATCGGATTGGAGAAATCGATGGAATCTGTTCCATATTTATTCGTAGCTATATACGGCTTCAATTCAGGACAAGAAGTGACCAAAGCTTCAAGGTCATATCTTTTTCTGTTTCGGTTGCGAGGGTGCAGCCTGGTTTTTTCCGATTCAATTTTTCTTGTTGACATCTGCACCAAATGTTCTGTGTACTCGTTGGTTGGAGTACGGTATGTACGGACGAAGGTAGAGATAGTCTGATATACTGCACTGACGATCAAAAATGAAAAGATCGTCGAAAGAGCCATTTTTGATTTGGCAACCTTTTCGGAGTGCGCTCAAAGACCGGCCCTTTCAACAAAAAGACCCTTTCGACGTATTAGCACAAAGTCTTATATTTCGCACCTATTCAAATTGTACCTAAGATGGCCACAGTTCAATACAACGAAGACAATATCCAGTCGCTTGATTGGAAAGCACATATCCGCTTGCGTCCCGGTATGTATATCGGAAAACTGGGAGATGGCAAGAGCCCAGACGATGGCATATATGTATTGCTCAAGGAAGTGCTTGACAACTGCATAGATGAATATGTGATGGGCTTTGGCACGACGGTCGACATCGAAATCTCTGAAGGTCAGGTTCGGGTGCGTGATTTCGGTCGGGGAATTCCACTGGGTAAGGTGGTAGACTGCGTATCCAAGATCAATACAGGCGGGAAGT
>CAJQNM010000304.1 GCA_905479665.1 uncultured Saprospiraceae bacterium | reverse complement strand
GGTAAATGACGAGTAACCCGCATAAACATCTTGTTTGTAATTGAAGAAATTTGAGCGGGCACCGTCGCGACGAAACTCACTGAAATCGGGATCAAAGACATCGTATTTATAGTCACTGTCAATATTGCGCAGTACGCCTTTTCCTCCTACTTCCCACTTGACTTTCTCACTGATCGGATGCGTATAGTCTACCTGAAAGGTCGTCTCCAGATTTAATCCGTCATTGTCTTGCTTCTCCCGATTGGTAAAGGCAGAATTTTCACTTGTTTGATCAATAATGTTTGCATCGTCAGAATTTTCTCCCGACACCTGCACAGCAATACTGAATTCTTTTTCGGAGTCTTTAAAGGTTCGTGTATAATCCGTATTCCAATCATACCCGCTGCGCAATTGATCTCCGCTCGTCGCACGGCGATACAGTTCCGATAGCGAGAGCGTCGGATTGCTAATTACGGCGTCCTGAAATCCGTTCCGATCGAAAGTATACCCTCGTAGGAAAAAAGAAGTATTCACACTATTGTAGGCATTGATATCATAGTACGCCCCAGCTTTGCCCCAAAAACCCAGACGAGAAGTTTCGCTGCTTCCGATTTGCGAGAAGGTACGCTGTCCCTCACCAACTCGATCGGTACGGAGAAATTCGATAGGTGCATTTTGTGGCCAGGAGTAATAGGCCCCTCCGCTGCCATTTAATCCAAATCTTCCTTTGCTGGCATTTAGGTTTACTGATCCACGGTTTTGTCTTGTACCTACCGACCCACTGATCGATCCGCTGTAGCCCTCCACATTTTTCTTCTTGGTCACAATATTGATGATGCCACCGGTGCCTTCTCCATCGTACTTGGCTCCTGGGGTAGTAATCACCTCTACACTCTTGATCTGGTCTGCAGGAAACATTTTTAATGCGTCAGCTACATTATTGGAAAACATTCCTGACGGTTTGCCATTGAGCAGGATGCGGACTTGTGAAGATCCACGCAACGAAACATTTCCCTCGATGTCTACCGACAACATCGGCACCTTACGCAATACATCTGTAGCATCCCCTCCCTGCGAGGTAGCGTCTTGCTCCGCATTGTATACGATTCGATCCACCTTGTTTTCAATCAGCGCAGCCTGACCGACGACCTCGATCTGGTCCAGTAGGACAGCGTTTCCTCCCAAATTAATGACACCTAGATCGTAGTCCGGCTTTCTGGGTGTCAGCTCGATGCCCGAGATCGTCTTGGTTTTGTAGCCTACAAAACTGATCAGCAAGTCATATTTCCCTGGCTTTACATCCGTGATTTTAAATTGACCTTTGTCGCCAGTTATTCCACCATTGATGTCCTTGCTGCTATCTTGAAAGCGTAAAGCCACCGTGGCAAATTCCACTATTTCCCCCGATGTCGTGTCGACCACATTTCCTGTGATTTTTCCGGTGATACCCGAACCGCCACCCCCCGGAGGTCCCCACTGGGCAAAAAGGCTTCCCGACATGAGCAAGAAAGTCACAGCAAGAATCGCAGATAGAGGGCTATACATTTTAGTTTATTATTTCATTCAGCATGAGCATCCCAGACATTGATGGCTGCTCCGAAAATCCAACACTGATTGAATTTCGTAGTTAAATTGGTGAGAATGGTAATCTTTTCGATAAGCGACCGCTTGCGCCTGAAGAACGTTGTAAGTCAAGCGATTTTTTGTTAAAAAGTATGTGGATCGCATCTGTATCACGCCAACTTTCCCCAAGGCCCTCTGATCGCCAAGGTGAGACCTGGCCCCTGTATATTGACAAATAGCTCTTCACCATCTGGCGAGAAACAGCCTCCGGCAAATTCCGATTGAAAGCCTACATTCTTAGCAATGTGGTAGATCTCTCCCGACGGTGATACCCCAACAATGCGAGGCGTCTTCAAATCTTCACAGATGACCAGGTGGCCGTTTTTAGCCACCGTGAGATTATCCGCGCTCTGTATCAGATCCATATCGTTTGGCTCGATAAATAATTCGAGCGTACCGGGGGCTGCCGATTCGCCCTCTTGGCCCTCACTGGCCGATGGCGTATATTTAAATATCTGGCCGAAGCCCTTGTGCCCACCACTGGTGCAGGCAAAGTAAATCTCCTTTTCACCAAACCACATGCCTTCGCCACGCGCAAAACGAGCTGCACCTTGATCAAATCCCCGTAGTCGTAAATCGTCATCTGGTGAATCGACCTCGTCAATATCCATCCAACGTACCTGATAGGATTTGTTCAGCTCCATCTTTTCTGTAGTCAGGTTTTTCCAATTTCGGGTGTCGAAGCTGGCGGCATCGGTCAGCCCCAATACTTGCAACTTTCCACCCATCTGTAAACGGCCTGGTTGGTTTGGTAAAAATCGGTAGATGAGGCTGTCCTGGCGATCTTCGGTCTGGTAGACGATCCCGGAACGTGGATCCACACAAACGGCTTCGTGGTTGAAGCGTCCCATCTCGCTAAGTGGCTCCGGTGCAAATAATTGTGGTGTTGCCGATGCGGGTACTTCAAAATTGAACCCATGAGATTTTTCGATTTCTGATCGCCCGCTAGTGGTATCCTCTTCACACGTGATCCAACTACCCCAGGGTGTCGGACCACCAGCACAATTTCGTATCGTACCCGCGAGACTTAGATATTGCAACTCAACCTGGCCACTTGCCTGATCATACACCATGGTCGTAGTACCTCCCTGGCAAGGCATTGTGCCATGGCCAAAATCGTACACTTGTTCTTTGGTCACCTTGCTCAGTAGCTCGTTATTGGCGCCAAAAGGCCCTGCACTTGAGGTAGGAGATAGTTCATGGTTGCGAATGATGATGACCTTCC
>CAJQNM010000303.1 GCA_905479665.1 uncultured Saprospiraceae bacterium | reverse complement strand
TCCCTAATAAGTATTGAAACCTGGAATTCAGATCAGGGGGTACATGGCCGCTATCGAGACAGAAATAATCTCAAATACCCCTTCCTCCAATCCAAAGATTCCATTAGGGAAGACTACCAGGTTCGTGGTGTCCCAGCATTTTATCTCCTTGATCAGGATCGGACTATTGTTAAAGTCTTTACAGGTTACGACAAAGAAAAGACAGGTAGGCTGTTGCGTGATTTGATCGAGGGCATGCTTAAGTAGATTAGCAAGCAAGAAATACTTCCTACGACTTGAGAAGGGGCGGCCTGGGCACAATAAGGCATAAGTGACATGCCCACATTTAGTCTCTGCTCAATTCACTCCTGTGTGGTCGTTCGTCGCCAATACCGTATCTTTTCAGAGTGGGCTCGGGTGTTTATGCCCAAGGCGTTAGGCAAAACATAGACTTTATGAAAATACTTATTTTATTAACATCTCTATTTATTGCGGGTATTTCAAATGCGCAAGATACGACTGAATACATAGTCACGGTTTATGACAGTAACCCATATACAATAGGGATCATTGCTAAATTTAGCTCTAAAGTTGATACGCTTTCAATCCATCCAGCGTGTCCTAACTACGACTATCCTAACGGTTGGTCAACATTCATAAGGCCTAACACAAATAGTCTAGACTTTATTGGGGACTCCAAATGGACTGTTAATCACAAAAGTGAGATCAGCTACAATGTTGACCTTTCTTTTGTGAATAGAAAATGGGATGTTGGTAATGAGCAAGCCGGAATTTACAAGGATAGTTCAATATTTGTAGTCACTCGTGCATTGTTCCTGACCTCTAATAATCACGAAAAATACAAAGTATCATTTAATTTACCCAGTGAATATAATGTTATTGCCCCGTGGAGATCTATTGGCACAAACAGATTTATGGTAGATTCCAAAGAAGAATTATCCAATAACACAATTGTCTGGGGAAAAGTAAGCTCCGAGAAAATTAGAGTGAAAGATTTTAACCTACAATTTGTGCTCCTTGGTTATGAACACGGAACCACCAGAATGGTCGGAGAAACTTTCGAGTCCATTTTGAAAGAATATCTTGAAATCTTTCCTGAAACCCCAAGATCAGATTATCTTATTACCGTGTTTCCTTTTGAACAGAATGACGGTGAAGCATATTCAACAAGCAATGCTTTTACGCTTAAATCTGAACCATCAAGTCAGAACAAAATGATATGGGCCAACCAGTTTGCGCATGAATTGTTTCATTATTGGAACGGCAGAATGATTAATGGTCCCGAAAGGAGCAAGAGGCAGTGGTTTTCTGAGGGGGCTACTGAGTATTTTGCCAACCTTGCACTAGTGCGGTCTAATACAATATCTGAAAAAGAGTTTTATAGATTAATTGAAAAAACGGTTGGATTGTATTTCTACTACAGAAATCGACAATATCCAGAAGTCTCACTTGTAGAAGCCGGATCAGAGAAATCGAAATATCGCTTTGGTGTTTATAATGGAGGATGGTGCGCGGCATTTGTCATGGATATGATAATCAGGGAGAAAACGTCTGACCAAACGCTGAGTGATTTTATGAATACCTTATTCAGAAAGTATGGGTTGATGAACCGGAGCTATATTTTAGAAGATCTAGAAAGAGAATTCGCTGAGTTCTTAGACATCGAAGATAGTTCTTTCTTTAAGAACTATATCTTTGGAATTGAAGAGTTACCGGTTGAGGAATATTTGGATAAAATTGGAGTCAGGATAGATTATACCTCTTATGAGGGCACTGCTTTTATTTTCAATGATGTTACCGCAGATCATTCACAAATAGTACTTCGCAATAAATGGCTAAAAGACTAGATGGCTTTGCGAACAACTATATACGGCATTAAAATGACACATGCCGCAAATCGATTGAACTAGACCGCTGCGCGATAGCATTTGCTGTAAAAGAGTAGACTAACACGATGGCCAGTCTAAAAATCTGACGCTGTCAACCAAAGAATTCGCTTGTCTACTGTCAGAACGCTTGTTCATGTTCTTGCTCTTCGTCTAAGGACGAAAGGAATTAACATGATCGCTACTCTCTCAGCGCTTCATGTCTTAGGTTTTGGAACACATAATGCGCAGATATACAGTGCATTATATCTTCATCATTTCAAGGAAATGAAACAAATATTCCAATTGATTTGGTTCACTTATGCCATTTGTTCGCACATTCAGGCTATCGCCCAATGATAGTTACAGACTAGATTTATCCAAACGATAGTAGTTAGTATTCTATCGACCAGTATCTAAGTGTGAGCGTGTCCTAGGTGAGGAGCACTTTCCGGTACGTCGAACTTAGATGAATATTGGAGACCAAGTGGATACTGAACTGACGAAGGTGGAATGGAACGCTGATCACATTCATTAAAATAACACTAAAAGAAAATGGGAAATAGATACAATACGGACAAGGTAAGCTATGTCAGCGAGTATTGGTGCTGGATCCACTACTCCATCAAGGTCTTTATCCTAGCCATAGCGATGTTGACCCCGAGCAAGTCATCTGCCCAGTGTCCTCAGGATTGCATTAACTTTAATAGCTTCTTTGGGAAAGATGCAGGAGCTTCCATCACGGCTGGTAAGTCCAACTCCTTCTTTGGACAAGATGCAGGGAAGAACAACACGTCTGGTGATGCCAACTCCTTTTTTGGACGAAGTGCCGGATTGAACAACACAACGGGTGATGCCAATACCTTTTTTGGGCAAAGTGCCGGAAATATGAATACGACTGCTTCATACAATTCTTTTTTTGGACAAACTGCCGGATTGAATAACACAACGGGTTCTGCCAATTCCTTCTTTGGGGGATTTGCCGGAGCTACTAACACGACGGGTTCTACCAACTCTTTTTTTGGAGGAGTTGCAGGGTTCAACAATACGATTGGTTACGCAAACTCCTTTTTTGGACATCAAGCTGGATATTTAAATTCGACTGGTGATCGCAATTCTTTTTTTGGAGAACATGCAGGAGGTGTAAACACGACAGGTAGTCGCAACTCTTTTTTCGGAGAAGATGCTGGCTATTTTCATGCAACTGGTGTTTCCAACTCCTTTTTTGGGCACTCTGCCGGGCTACTTGTAGTGTCGGGAGACTCTGTAGTCTGCATAGGTGCCAATTCTGGCCCCACCTCCAATGTGAGCAACCGTCTCTACATCGATGTGGTAAGGACTAATGATCCTTTGATTTACGGTGAGTTTGACAATGATTTCGTCAAGATCAATGGCACCTTTGAAGTGACTGCTGGATTGACCAATCCCTCTAGCATAACTTTGAAAGAAAATTTTGTCCCGGTCAACCGGATGGAGGTTTTGGATAAAATATCCCAACTTGATATACAAGAATGGTCGTACAAGCACGATCCTGATGTTCGCCATGTAGGTGCAACAGCTGAAGCTTTTCATGCGGCTTTTCATCTGGGACAGGGATCGAAAACCATTTCTACGATCGATGCGGATGGTGTGGCTTTCTTGGGGATTCAGGCTTTGAGGGAACAGGTAGATGTATTGAGGGAGGAGAATGAAAATTTACAACGTGAAAATCAAGAAATACACCAGCTCGTAAGATCTCTGGTTGATCGGCTCGAACAGTTAGAAAGCGTCGAGCACTCAGAATGATGGATAAATAGAATCATTTATGCCGTCGAAGGCTACTGGTGGAGCGTTACGGAGTTGAGCAGAAGTCAGGCCTGGTACCGCAGACTGAGCATCAATGTAGACAAGAGCAACCTCGATAAGAGGGTGGGGTTATCGGCTCGTTGCGTGAGGGATTAATTGACTTAGTAGGGGAAGGTATAAACCATTATTTTACATATTTTACATTTGTAATGTAGATAATGCCCGGGCTCACGATCGCACTAAGATAAAACCCAAAGAACATTGAATAGCGAAAGATACTATGAAATACGAATCATAAAAACGCTTGATTATATCAACAAGAATTTAGGCGAGAATCTCACAATTGATAAACTTGCCAAAATAAGTCGTTTTTCAAGTTTTCACTTTCAACGAATATACAAATCGCTTCTCGGAGAAGCACCGTACGAAACGATCTTGCGACTGCGACTTGAAAAAGCCGTGTTTTTAATTAAACACGAACCTAATATTCCATTAAGGGAACTTGCTTTGATTTGTGGGTTTTCCAGCTACGAAAACTTTTCAAGGCAATTTAGACAACGGTTCGATTGCCCACCCAGCCAATTTAGGAAGGACAAGAAGTTGCAGAATAGCAGGATTTATCAAGAGTTTCATGCCAATGATTTCTACAATTGCATTTCGGAAAGTCGGAATAGAGACTTGCAAGAATTTGAAGTAAAAATTGAAAATCTACCAAACATACAAATCGCCTTTGTGCGTGCATTTTTTGGAATGGACGGAAGGGGATTAATAGAGAAATACCAGCATCTAATGCAGTGGGC